>CALKVR010000579.1 GCA_938004815.1 uncultured Polyangiaceae bacterium
GCTCGCGCCGGCCTCGCGCTACGGGAGCCACCCGACGGGCGAGGGGGCGGGGGGGTGACGTTCGCCGAGGCGCTGCAGCGACCTTGGCTGCGCGTGCTCGCGGTCACGCTCCCGCTTCTGCTTACGCCCATCGTCGCGTGGTTCGCGTTCCCGTCGGCGCCCGTCCCCGCTGCGGCCGCGTCGTCCGCGCCCCGGCCCGCCGCGGCCGCGACCGCCGAAGAGGACGAGCCCGCGCTCGATGATGTCGTCGAGACGCCGCCCCACCGGCCGGCGCCGGACGCGACGGGCGCCGAGCCGCGGATGCACGTGACGGGCATCGTCGTCGATGGTCAGGGGCGCGGCGTCGAAGGCGCCGCCGTCACCTGCGAAGACCGAACGAACGTCACCGCCACGACCGACGCGAGCGGGCACTTCGAGCTCCCGCCCGAGGCCGACGGGTGCAGGGCGCTCGTCACCAGCCTCGAGCACGATCCGCTCCCCGCCGTCGTCGTCAAGGCCGGCGCCAAGAACCGGCTCGAGGTCGGATCGCCGGGGAGCATCGCCGGCGTCGTCGTCGACGAGGTCGGCCACCCCATCACCGACTTCACGATCGCGGTCGAGCAGTACACGACCCCCGAAGGCGAGCGCGGCCCCGCGGGCGGTCACCGCAAGAACGTCAAGGACGCGCTCGGCAACTTCGAGCTCGAGGACCTCTCGGCGGGCCGCTACGTGCTCACCGCCAGCGCGCGCGGCCGCCCGCCCACCCAGTCGAGCGCGGTGGTCGTCGAGAGCGGGCGCAAGAGCTCGGGCGTCCGCATCACCCTAGGCAAGGGCGGGACCCTCACCGGCACCGTCATCGACCGCGCGACCAAACAGCCCATCGCCGGCGTCCGCGTGCGCCTCGACGGGGTCACCGGGACGGGCGCCGGCGGCTCCACGACGACCGACGATCAGGGCCGTTACACGCTCGAGGGCGTACCGACCGGTGCGTTCTCCGCGCGCTTCAGCCACGCGAACTACCGCGAGCGCATCGAGCCCCTCGACGCGCGAGGGCAGAGCAGCGTGGTCGCCAACGTCGATCTCGGCGACAAGAGCGACGGCGCGTCGAGCGAGTGGACGGGGATAGGCGCCACCCTCGGCGCCGGCGGCAAGTACGTCGAGGTCGCCGGTGTCATCGACGGCGGGCCCGCAGCGAGCGCGGGGATGAAAGCAGGCGACAAGATCGTCGAGATCGAGGGCCGCACCGCCGAGGGCGCCACCGTCGCCGACTGCGTGAACAAGCTCCGCGGCCCCGAGGGGACGAAGGTCGACGTCACGGTCGAGCGCAACGGCGGCAAGGTCGAGCTGACGATCACGCGAGCGCGAATCACGCGCTGAGCGCGCGCGGGTGGGCGTAAGCTCACGCCATGTCGCGCCAAGACATTCGCGGTCTGCTCGTCGGACTGGTCGGGGCCTGGACGGGGGCGTGCGCGTCGGGCGGCGAGCACGGCGACGGCTACCGCTGCGATCCCCAGCCGCCGAGCGAGGCCCGCCAAGACGTGCCGATGACGGTGGAGCTCTGCTCGGCGCCTGCACCGGCGGCGGCCGCGGACGCGGCGCCCTCTGCATCCGCGCCCCCCGCATCCACGCGCCCGCTCGAGGTCGCCACCGACCCCGCCGCCGCCGCCGCCAGCCCTGATCCCGCCACGTGCGAGGTGGACTGCAACCGCGCTTGTCCGGGCGGCGCGTGCGAGCGCGTCTCGCCGACGATCGTCTCGTGCGTCAGGATGTTTGGCGGCCACCCGTGCGGTCGCCTCGTCGACGGGGCCGTCGCCGGGCCCGAGCGCGCCTCCGCAATAGCGACCGATACCGAGCGGCTGCACACGATGTTCGAGCTCGAGACGATCAGCGCGTTCGCCTTCACGCGCCTGGCGTCCGAGCTCGAGCTCCTGGGGGCGCCCGCCGACCTCGTCGCGCAGGCACGAGAGAACGCCGCCGACGAGCGGCGCCACGCGCGGCTCGTGCGCGAGCGGCTCGAGGCGCGCGGTGTCTCGCCGCGCGATCCCGTCGTCTCCGATGGCGCCACTCGCACGCTCCTGGCCATCGCAGAAGAGAACGCGGTCGAGGGCTGTGCGCGCGAGACGATCGGCGCTGCGATCGCGCTCGCCGCCGCCACCCGCGCGGCCACCGCCGAAGATCGCGCGTTCTACGCGGCGATCGCGGGCGACGAGCTGACCCACGCCGCCTGGTCCTGGGCGCTCCACGCGTGGGCGCGGTCGCGTATGCCCGGCGGCGGGGCGGCGCTCGACGCGCGACGAGACGCGGCGCTCGAGACCTTCGCGAGCGGCATCGACCCCACCGACTTGCCCGGTGTGTCGGTGGCGCTCGCCGCCGACCTCCGGGCGCTCGCGCGCGCCGTGACCACCGTGGTACGCCTCGAACGATGACGAGACCGACGGAGCTGCCCCCGCCCGGCGCGCCCGACGTCCTCTACCTCGTCGACCTGTCGGGGTATGTGTTCCGCGCGTACCACGCCATCGGCCCGCTCGCCGCCGCCAACGGTGAGCCGACCAACGCCACCTACGGGACGACCACGATGCTGCAGAAGCTCGTGAACGAGAAGAAGCCGGCCTACCTGGGGTGCGCGCTCGAGGGGCCCGGCAACTTCCGCGACGACATCGACCCCCGCTACAAGGCGACGCGACCGCCGCGGCCGGACGATCTGGTGGTGCAGATGCAGCGCACGCGCGAGATCGTCGACGCGTTCCGCATTCCCGCGATTCAGGTTCCGGGCTTCGAGGCCGACGACGTCATCGCCGCGCTGGTGGGCCAGGCCAAGGCGGCGGGCCTGCGGGTCGTGATCGCGTCCGCCGACAAGGACCTGATGCAGCTCGTCGATGACAATTGTGTCATGTGGGACGCGATGCGCGACAAGGTCTACGGCGTGCCCGAGGTCGAGCTCAAGTTCGGGGTCCCGCCGGCGCAGGTCCGCGATCTCCTGGCGCTCGTCGGCGACACCTCCGACAACGTGCCGGGTGTCCCCGGCGTGGGGGTGAAGACGGCGGCCGAGCTGATGAAGACTTTCGGCGACCTCGACGGCGTGTACGCCAACCTCGAAAAGATCAAGAAGCAGAAGATCCGCGAGTCGCTCATCAGCCACGAAGCCGACGCGAAGGTGTCGCGCCAGCTCGTCACACTGCGCGACGACGTCCCGGTTACCCTCGACCCGGCTGCGTTGCGGTACGACGGCGGCGACGTCCCGCGGCTGCGCCAGCTCTTCACGATGCTCGGCTTCACGCGACAGGTCGGGCAGCTTCCTCGAGAGGAGCGAGCGAAGCCCGCCCCCGTCGATACGGTCTACCGGGCGATCCTCGATGAGGCCGAGCTCGACGCGCTCGCGCGCGAGCTGCGCGCGCTTTCTGCGTTCTCCGTCGTCCTTCACACGACCCCGGAAGATGCGATGCGCTGCGGCATCGTCGGCGTCGCGATCGCGACGGCGCCGGGCAAGGCCGTCTACATCCCGGTCGGGCATCGCTACCTCGGGGTTCCCAAGCAAATTCCCTGGGCCAAGCTCGCTGGTGTGCTCGGGCCGCTCCTGGCCGACGCCGCGATCGCGAAGGTCGGGCACGACACCAAGCGCGTGGACGTGGTCTTGCGCCGCCACGGCATCACCCTTGCAAACGTCTCGTTCGACGCGATGCTGGCGAGCTACCTCCTCGACCCGGAGGTGACCCACGATCTGGTCAACGTGACCGATCGTGAGGTCGGCCTCAAGGTGCCGATGCTCGAGAGCGTCGCCCCCAAGCAGCGCGGCCGGCCCCAGGCCTCGCTCGAAGAGCTCCCGGTCGAGGACGCCGTCTCGTTCGCGGCGTCGTGGGCCGACGCGGCCCTCCGCGTCGCCGAACGGACCACCGCGAAGCTCGCCGAAAACGGGCTCACCAGCATCTTCGACACCCTCGAGATGCCGCTCTCGTTCGTGCTCGCCGATCTCGAGGAGCGCGGCGTTCTCGTCGACCCCCGCGCGCTCGGCGACCTCGGTGAGGTCATGTCCAAGGAGCTCGCCGAGCTCGAAGAAAAGGCGCGTGAGGCGTCTGGTCACCCGGAGCTCAACGTCGCTTCACCGAAGCAGCTCGAGGCGGTGCTCTTCGACGAGCTCGGGCTCAAGGCCGTGAAGAAGACCAAGACCGGTCGGTCGACCGACGCCGAGGCGCTCGAGGCGATCGCCGACGATCACCCGCTCCCCCGCGTCGTGCTCGAGCACCGGGCGATCGCCAAGCTCAAGGGCCCCTACGTCGACGCGCTGCCACGCCTCATCCACCCCCAGACGGGCCGCATCCACGGCCACTGGCGCCAGGCCGTCGCCGCGACGGGGCGCATCTCGAGCGAAGAGCCGAACCTCCAGAACATCCCCATCCGAACGGCGCTGGGCAAAGAGATCCGCAAGGCGTTCGTGGCGCCGCCGGGCCACGTGTTTCTCTCTGCCGACTACTCGCAGATCGAGCTCCGCGTGCTCGCGCACCTCTCGCACGACACGGTGATGGTCGACGCGTTTCGGTCTGCGCAAGACATCCACGTTCGGACCGCGATGGAGGTGTTTCGCGTCGGCCCCGACGACGTGACCGAGGAGATGCGCCGGCGCAGCAAGACGATCAACTTCGGCGTCATCTACGGCATGGGTGAGACCGCGCTCGCCAAGCGCCTCTCGATCACGCGCAAAGAGGCGGCCGACTTCATCGAGGCGTATTTCGCGCGCTACGACGGCGTCGCGAAATTCATGCACCAGACGATGCTCGAGGCGCGCCGCACCGAGCGCGTGCGGACGCTCCTCGGGCGCATCCGCCTCCTGCCCGATTTGCACAACTCGGACCGCATGCGCCGGGCGTACGCCGAGCGCATCGCGCAGAACACCCCCATCCAGGGTACGGCCGCCGACATCCTGAAGCTCGCGATGGTGCGCCTGCGCGACCCGGTGGTGCCCGGCGCCCGCATGGTCCTCACCGTGCACGACGAGCTCGACTTCGAGGTCCCCGAGGAGCGGGCAGAAGAGGCGGCGGGCAAGATCCGCGAGGTGATGGAGAACGTTGTCTCGCTCGACGTCCCGCTCGTCGTCGACGTGGGCTGGGGAAAGAGCTGGGCCGACGCGTGACAGAAGAGAAGAAGCCGCGCGTCCCGCTCTACGCCGCGATCCTGGGGGCGATGATCCTCGGCCTCGTCGTCGGGCCCTACCTCGGCCCGCTCAACCCGGTGCTCGGCGAGGTCGGCCGCATCATCATCATGCTGATCAAGGGGGTGGCGACGCCGCTGCTCTTTCTCTCGATCGTCAACGCCATCATCACGACCGAGGTCCAGGGCCGCGGTGCGCTGCGCATGGTCGGCTTCGCGCTCGTCAACGTGACGATCGCCATCGCGATCGGGCTAACCCTGTCGAACGTGCTCGAGCCGGGCAAGACGCTCGTCCTCACCGGATACGAGGGCGGCGACACCAGCGCCTACGCCGGCAAGAAGGTCGATTTTTTGAAGACGCTGGTGTCGTACGTTCCGTCGAACTTCGTCACCCCGTTCTCCGAGAACATCGTCATCAGTGTGATCCTGATCGCCCTCGCGCTCGGCTTCGCCCTCCGCCGGGTGCGCGCCGAGCAGATCGCCGAGGGGTCCACCGCCTATCTGGCGATCGAGAACGCCATCACGACGATGCTCGGGATCACCCACGTCGTGCTCCGCTGGGTCATCCTGCTGATCCCGTTCGCGGTCTTTGCGGTGGCGGCGAAAACGGTGGGGCAGCACGGGTACGAGCCGCTGCGCGGCCTCGCCGCGTACGTAGGCGTCGGCCTCCTCGGCCTCGCGCTCCACATCGTGATCACCTACCAGGCGTGGCTCGTGTTTTACGTGCGGATGCCGCTACGACGGTTCTGGAGCCACGCCCGTGAGCCGCTCGTCGTCGGCGTCGGCACGAACTCGAGCCTCGCCACGCTGCCCGTCACGCTCCGGGCGCTCGATCGGCTCGGCGTGTCGCGGTCCGCGTCGACCCTGGGCGCGTGCGTCGGCACCAACCTCAACAACGACGGCATCGTCCTCTACGAGGGGATGGCCGTCCTCTTCGTCGCGCAGGCGATGGGCATCGACCTGACGTTTTCGCAGCAGCTCCTCGCCGCCGTCACGTGCATCGTGGCCGCGATGGGCGTGGCCGGCGTGCCCGAGGCCGGGTTCATTTCTCTCGCCCTCGTCCTCGGCACGCTCGGCCTCCCCATCGAGATCCTGCCTCTCCTCCTCTCCGTCGACTGGGTCGTGGCGCGAGCGCGCTCGATCATCAACGTGTGCAGCGACATGCTCCTCTCGATCCTCGTCGACCGGAGCGGGGGGGCGGATTTGACGGGCCGCTCGAGCCCGGCGGCCTCCGATTCGTGAGTCGTGGCATCATGCGGCGATGCGCCTTTCGATCCGCACCGACGAGCGCGACGAGCCACCCATCGAGCTCGGGCCAGGTGAGGCTGTCCTGGTGGGGCGGCAGCCCTCGTTGGACGATCTCGAGCCCGATCATGGGGTGAGCCCGCCGCGCCTCGTGGCCGTCGGGTCTGCGAGCGTGTCCGCGAATCACGTCCTCGTCTCGCACACTGCGTCGGGCATCGAGGTGGTCGATCTCGAGAGCCGAAATGGAACGTGGCTCGAGCTGGCGCCCAACCGGCGCGCCGTCGTGGAGCCTCCTCCGGCGCTGCGGATCCACCTCGCACCAGGCGCACAGACCGCGCCCGAGCTCGACGCACCCGCCGACGCCGACTGGTCGAACGAAGACGAGTTCGCGTCGGGCGTGGTGTACGCCGTGCAAGCCTGGTTGGACCGTCGCAGCGTCGCCGCCCGCGCCCGCGTCGAGCCGACCCGCGCGAGGCTCACCGCGGCGGACACCCTCGGCCGCATCCCCCTCGACGCCCGCAGCGATCTCGTGATCGACGCCGTTCACACGATGGACGCGCGTTGGCTCTTCATGCTCCGCCGCGTCGCGAGGTACGTCGAGCGCCAGGTCAGGCGCTATGACGCGGAGCGCGAGCTCGCGGCCGCCGGGCTCGTCGTGGCTTCGAAGGCGATGAAGCGCGCTGTGCAACAGGTCATCGAGGCGGCCGAACGCCCGGGGCGCGCGCTCTTGATCCTCGGGCCATCCGGCTCGGGCAAAGAGGGGCTGTCGCGCTGCTATCACGCTCATAGCCGCCCGGCGGGGCCATTCGTCTCGCGGAACTGCGCGCAGTTCCAGTTCGGCAAGGATCTGGTCCTGAGCGAGCTGTTCGGTGCCGAGCGCGGCGCCTTCACCGGAGCGACCCGCACGCTCTCGGGGGCGGTCGAGCTGGCCGACGGCGGCACCTTGTTCCTGGACGAGCTCGGCGAGCTCCCGCTCGACGTCCAATCGGTGTTCTTGCGCTTCTTGGACCGAGGTGAGTACGTCAAGACCGGCGGCAGCACCGTCCAGACGTCCGACGTCAGGTTGGTTGGCGCCACCAACAAGGATCTCCGCGCCGCCGCCCTCGAGGGCTCGTTCCGCCGCGACCTTTGGTTCCGCCTCGCCGCCGAAGTCGTCGAAGTCCCGCCGCTCGCGGAACGGTTCGAGGACGTAGCCGCTTACCTCGCGGGACGAACGAGGCACGGTGAGCGCACCCTCTACGAGACGCTCGACCCTGCCGCGCTCGACGTGCTGCGCCACCACACGTGGGAGGGGAACTTCCGCGAGCTCATCAACTTCGCCAACCGGCTACCGGACGTCGAGCGGATCGACGCCGACACGTGCCGCCGCGCTCTCTCCGCAGGTGCCCTCACGGTGGCGTCGGCGCCGAGCACGAAGGGAGCGCGCGCAGAGAGCGCGCCGCCAGGCGACGGCGATTGGGCGAGCCTCCTCTCGACCGCGGCCCGGGCCTTCGCCGCCGACCGTGACGGCGCAGCCCCGAACAGCTGGGAGGACGTCAAGGAGCTCGTCGAGGGCTACGTCAAGCCAGTCCTCTTTGCGGGGCTGAGCGGGACGCTCGACGCCAAGCGGCGCGACGACATCGACCTGCGCGCCGCCGCCGAGCAATTGAGCGCCGACCGCGGGACCGCGACGAAACAGCTCGAGCGCTACTTGGCTCGGTTTGCGTCCAAGACAGACGGTTGAAGCTCGAGCGATTTCTTCCACAACGTCCGCTTGATGCCGTCGAACATCACGCCTCCAAGAGCTCTCTGCCCCGCGCATAGACGCGGGCATTCTCGGGCACGCGGGTTTGGTAGCTCTCGCGGTACTCGGGCCGCGTGATGCGTGAAGCGCGGTCGTCGAGCCGCTGGACCGCGATGCGCGCGCGGCGGACGGCCTCGGCGCGGTTACCCAACGCGAGCTCGGTCTCGATCCAAGCGAGATCGTACGATGCTGCGCCGTCGTCGATCAGCCCGCTCGTCGGAATCGCGGCCTCGGACTCTTCCAGCGCCCGCCTGGCCGCGACGGCGTCGCCCTTGGCGAGAGCCACGAATGCCTGTGTGGCGAGGGCCCAAGTCCTGACTGGCGGAACCGCGAAGAGAAGCTCGTGGGCCCGAACGATGGCCTCCTCGGCCGCATCGACGTTTCCGGCCGCGAGCTCGATCAGGGCCAGGTGGTTGTCGCCGACGGCGCCCATGATGGGCATGCCGATCTCGTGAAAGAGCCTGATCCCCTCGTGCTCCAGCGGACGCGCCTCGTCCACGCGTTTCAAGAACAGGTAGATCATGGCGAGGCGGTGCCGCGCGAGGCCGGCCGCCCATAGGTTCTCGTTGCCGGCCATCGTGATCGCCCGGACGAGCAGCTCCTCTGCGAGCTCGAAGTCACCGATGAGGCCCGCCAGCTTGGCGGTCTCGATGCAGAGCCAGGGCAGGATCTCGTCGTGGGCCTGCTCGAGGATCGCCATCGCCTTCCGGGCTTCTTCGAGCGCATACTCGGGGTCGCCGGCGCAGTAGCTCGCTCTGGTGTAGTGCGCGAAGTGAACGTACGCGGCGGTCACCGATTCCTTGGCTATGGCGGCCTCGGCGCAGCGCTCGATTCGGCCGTCGAACTCGGTCGCCAGCGGATATTGCCCGGCCATGTAGAGCATGTTGGCGCACAGCGCCCAGGCGCGGACCGGCGCCATCCCGAGCTCGGACACGTCGGGGACGCCGGCCTCGATCACCCGAGCGACGACGCCGCCCAGGAGATGCGGCTTGCCGAACGCGGCGAGCGTCACCATCACGGTGGCGGTGTGAAACCAATGAACGGTCCCCGCGGGGATGAGGTCGAACGCCTCGGAGCCGTAGCGCTCCGTGTCGTCCATCGTGCGGCTCGCGAGCGCCACCGCCGCTTGCACCCAGCGAACGCGGCCGAGGATGCCGCCGGCCGCCTGGTTCGCAATCGACCGTTCGCCGAGCTCGAGCGCCATGCGGAAGTCCATGCGCTTGTACGCCTGCTCGGACGCGCGAACGAACGCGTCGGCGGCGCTCTCTCGGTCGCCACCGCGCTCGAAGTGGAGGCCGAGAACGGCGGCGTCGCGTTCGTTCATCGACTCGAGCCAGCGGGCGGCCAGGAGGTGCCCCCGCGTGCGGTCGTCGTCGGTGAGAGTTGCGTAGATCGACTCGTGTACGATGTCGTGTCGGAACGTGAACGTCTCGTCGCGGTTGAACCGTGACCGCTCTGCTCGGACGATGACTTCGCGTTTGACGAGTGTCTCCAGCCAAGCGTCCAGCGACGAGAGAGAGCGGGCGGGGTCGTCGAGCAACGCCTGCAGACCGGCCTTGGTGAACTCGAGACCGAAGATGCTCGCGGCGCGGAGGATGCGGCGCGCGTCGGCCTCGAAGCGCTCGATGCGCTCGTGCAGCATCGCCACGACCGTCGCAGGCGCCGTCGACGTTCGCCCCTCGCTCTCGGCCCGCACCAGCTCCTCGAGGAAGAACGCGTGGCCTTCACCGCGCGCGATCAAGGCGTCGACGCGAGCTTGGCTGACGGAGTCGCCGAGCATTCCACGAATGAACTGTTCGCTCGCTCGCGCGCCCAGCGGCGCCAGCTGGAGCATCTGCAGGGGCCGTGATTGCCACTCGGTGTTGGCGATCATGGGGCGAGCGCTGGGACGACCCAGCCCGAGGAGCAGCAGCGGGCGATCGGCGCGGCCGAGGAGCTCGGCGAACAGGTGCAGACTAGGAGCGTCTATCCACTGCACGTCTTCGAGCACGAGGACGACCGGGCCCAGCCGGAGCTCGCCCGCGATCCAGTCCTCCAGGGCGCGCAGTGCTTCCGCCCACATCCGGCGAGGATCGCCCTTGGCGCCCTGCAGCAGGAGGCTCGGGCTCTCCGGAGAAGCGCCTGCCAGCTCACCGAGGAACTCGGCGACCCGGTCGACCTCGGTAGCGGGGATGCTTCGGCCTAGCCGCTCGAGCAGCTTGGCTCGCCGGCGTGTTTGGTCGTCGTCGTCACGCAGCATCGCCTCGGCCGCGACGAGGGAGCCGACCGCGCCGAGCGCGGTCGATTGACGTGACGGCTCGGCGCGGACCATGAGCACGCGGAGCGCGGGATGATCGACGGCTGCGACCGCGAGCATCTCGTGGCGGAGACGCGATTTGCCTGCACCTGCGGGGCCGAGGATGAACACCGCGCTCGCTGCGGGCTCGGCGAGCGTGCCGGCGAGCGTCGACGACAAGATCGCCACCTCTTTGTCGCGACCGACGAACGGTGTGACCTTGCCCAGGAGCAGCCGGCGCGGGTCGCGATCGGTTCGAGGACCGAGGAGGACCGCCGCAACCCCATCGGCCCCGCCGCCGCCGAGGGTCGAGCGGTCGAGCTGGAACGAGCTGTCGATCAAGCCGGCCGTCAGCTCGTCGACGACCGCGACCGATTCGGACCTGGTGGTCACCGCCTCGAGCTGTCGAAACACGCGATCGAGCACGGTGCCGGTGGGGCGAACCGCGTCGGCGTCATCGAAGCTGGTGGCGACGGCCACCATGCCGAGCGGGCGCAGCGCGAGGGCCAGCCGCGCGGCGCGGGCCACCGTATCGGTGGCGCTCTCGGCCATGCGCAGCACGGCGGCCCAC
The DNA here is from genome assembly GCA_938004815.1 of uncultured Polyangiaceae bacterium. Taxonomy (GTDB): domain Bacteria; phylum Myxococcota_A; class Polyangia; order Polyangiales; family Polyangiaceae; genus Xiheicaenibacterium. The sequence goes on from CALKVR010000579.1 coordinate 10,996, forward strand.
GTCCCGTCGACGATGGGCTCGAGTGTGACGCGATGCTCGGACGCGACGGCGGCCAGAGCTGCGTCGGCGTCGTCGGCTGCCGGTCGAACCGCCACCGCCGTAACCAACCTCCGCTCCAGCGCGGTGATCGCGCGGCTCGACGCCTCGGCGCGCGGAGCCGCGGGCGTCTCGTGGGCGTGGTCGCGGAGCACGCGCGCGACGACGGACGCATCGGCGGGACGGTCGGCCGGGTCGAGCGCGAGCATCGAAGCCACGAGATCGTCGAGCCAGACGGGAATCGGGGAGCGCGCGACGCGCGAGAGCCGCGGCGGTGGCTCGAGGAGGATCTTTGCCAAGACGGCGACGGCGTGATCGCCGCCGAAGGCGGGCCGGTCGGCGAGCGCCTCGAAGATCACGCAGCCGAGCGCGAATACATCGGCGCGCGCGTCGATCATTCGCTCGCCACGGGCCTGCTCGGGCGCCATGTAGCCCACCGTGCCGATGGGGACGCCGGTGATGCTCGGCTCGCCGGCGCGAGCCCGCGTACCCCGCGGCTTGCGCCGTTCGATGGGCTTGGCGATGCCGAAGTCGACGAGCTTCGCCGCGCCGCCTCCGAGGATGAGCACGTTCGCCGGCTTGATGTCGCGGTGGACGATCTGTCTGGCGTGGGCGTGACCGAGCGCGTCGGCGATGCCGGTCGCGAGCTCCAGGGCCGCATCGATGGGCAGAGACCCGCGGGCGAGGCGCGCGGCGAGATCCTCGCCGTCGAGCCACTCCATCACGAGGTAATAGTCATCGTCGCCGACGGGACCGTGATCGACGTACCGGACGATCCCGGGGTGATCGAGGATCGTCAGCACCTGGACCTCACGAGCCAGGCGCTCGGCCACGACCCCGCGCTCACCGGGGATGATCTTTACCGCGACCGTCTCGCCTGTTCGGCCGTCGCTCGCGCGGTACACGCGGCCGGAGCCTCCGGAGCCGACCTGGTCCCCCAGTCGAAACCGCGACGCGACGAGACCCGCCGTGGCCATGGCGGAGGGAAATTACCCGAGCGCACGAACGTTAGGAAGCGGTTCTCGGAACGTGATCGCAATCGTCGGGTGCCGCAATCCGGCGGCAGGTGACGGGCCTCTGATCTCGCCGGTGTGGCTGCTGGCCTACGCCTTGCAATCGCGCCGGGTACGCGACGGCCCAAGGGTCCGCGCGCGCATCCGAGATCCCAAACTTTCTGTCGTGGAAGACGGCGAGCGCTCGCCGATCGGGGAGGGACGAGACGTCGTCAACGGGACGTCTCGCTTCGATCGTGCGGGCGGCGTCCGTCGGCCGCCCAAGGAGACCCGCGTGGCTGAAGCAGCCGGCCTGGAGCAGCTGTTCGATGAGGAGCCCAAGTCGCGTGCGAACGTGCGTCCGCTCGCGCTCGTGGACGCGGAGGCGCCGCCCCTCGAGCGAGACGAGGCGCCGTCGAGCCGCAGCTTCGACGGCATCGTCACGTGCGACGACCGGATGCTCGCGGCGCTCGCGCTGGTCGCTCGGGTGGCGGCCTCGACGGCGTCGGTCGTCCTGCGGGGCGAGACCGGAACGGGGAAGGAGCTGGTGGCCCGAGCTCTCCACCTGAACAGTCCTCGCCGCTCGCGGCCGTTCGTCGCGCTTCACTGCGGGGCGCTGTCACCCGACCTGATCGAGTCCGAGCTCTTTGGGCATGTGCGCGGCGCGTTCACGGGAGCGGGGCAGGACCGTGCCGGCCGGATCGCGGCCGCCCACGGGGGCACGCTGCTCCTCGACGAGGTGGCCGAGATCCCGCTGACGCTCCAGGCGAAGCTCTTGCGCGTCATCCAGTTCGGGGAAATCCAGCGTGTGGGGTCGGATCGGGTCGAGCAGGTCGACGTGCGCGTGGTGACCGCCAGTCACCGCAACCTGGCCGACGCGGTGCGGGCCGGAGAGTTTCGCGAGGACCTCTACTACCGGCTGAAGGTCGTCGAGATCGTCTTGCCGCCCCTGCGCGAGCGCCCCGCCGACATCCCCCTCCTCGTCGAGCACGCGCTGCGGCGGTACTGGGTGGGGCCCAACCGACCGAGCTTTGCACCCGAGGCGCGCGCGCTCCTCGCGCGCCATGCGTGGCCGGGCAACGTCCGTGAGCTCGAGCACGTGTGCGAACGCGCGTGCCTGCTCGCGCGGGGGCCCGCGCTCGGGGCGGACCTCTTGCCGGCCGAGATCACCGAGCGACGCGCGGAGCGGGCGGCCTCGGGCGCCGGCGGCGAGCTCGCCGCGTACACCCTCACCGAGCTGCAGCGCGTGAAGGCCGACGCCCTCGATCGCATCGAGAAGAGCTTCCTCTCAGGGCTCCTGGAGAAGAGCGGTCAGTCCGTCTCGGGGGCCGCTCGCCTCTCGGGGATTCACCGCGGGCAGCTCCAGAAGATGCTGGCGCGCGCAGGCGTGCGGCCGCAGCCGGCCGGCCGTCACCCCGCCGGCTCGACGACACAGCCCCCGACGACCTGACCGGTCCACTTGGCGCGCATCGCGTCGACGACCGCCGCCAGCGGAAAGCGGTGCGACACATGGGGAACGATGGCGCCGCTCTTCGCCCAGGCCAAGACCTGCTCGAGCCGTGCGGCGCGGATGGATGGATCACGCACCGTGCTGATGACGGTGGGCGCGCCGAGGACGTCGAGGCCCTTCATCATGATGAGGTTCGTCGGGAGCAGGTTGGCGTTGGGCGCCCCGCGACCGCCCTTGCCCTTGGCAACGAACGGCGTGCCGGCCCAGCCGACGATGACGTACCGAGCGCCGAAGGCGACGCAGCGCAGGCTCTCGAGAGAGAGGTCACCGCCGACCCCGTCGTACACGACGTCGACGCCGGCGCCGCTCGTGAGCGCCTTGACCTCGTCGCGAAACGGCCGAACGCCGCCGCCCTCTGCGCGCGTGTTGACGACGTGATCGGCCCCGTGCTCGCGGACGATCGCGAGCTTGTCATCGGAGCGCCCGGTCGCGATCACACGCGCGCCGACGGCTTTGGCGACTTGCACCGCCGCGAGGCCCGTCGAGCCTGACGCGCCCAGGACGAGCACCGTCTCGCCGGCGCGCAGGCGACCGCGCACGATGAGGCAATGGTAAGCGGTCTCGTAGTTACCGAGCAGGTTGGCCGCTTGCTCGAACGACAGCCCGCCCGGGATCGGCAGCACGGCCGCGGCGGGCGCGACCGCGTAGCGCGCCCAGCCGCCCCACCGCTGGTGCTCGCCGAGCGAGCGAGGGCCGGTCAAGAGACCGTCGGACAAGACGGCGTCGCCGAGCGCCACGTGATCGCCGGCGGCCGCGCCCTTCCAGACGACGACGCCGGCGTACTCGAGCCCTGGCGTGTACGGAGGCTTGGGCATGTGTTGGTACTGCCCGCTCGTCATGATGAGATCGACCCAACCGACCGAGGCCGCGCGCACTTCGACCAGGACGTCGGTCGGCGCGAGCGACGCAGGATCGGGCGGTGGCATAGGCTCGACGCGCACGAACTTCGCGATGGCGTCCTCGGGCGTCTCGCCGAGCTCGGTGACGATGACGCGACTGCCGGGGGAGAGCTTGCTCAAGGTTCACGCTCGCGGCGAATGGTGACGTCGGGCTCCACGACGGAGCCGACCCTATCACGGAGGCGCCGGATCCTTGCAGCAGCGCGCGCCGGTCGAATAGTCCGAGTAGCGCCGTGGATGCGCGCCGACGCGTGAGAAGCAGCCCGAGCGGGTGCCGCGCGAATAGAATCCGCCCGCGAACACGCCGGCCTCGTCGGCGACCCACTCGTCGAGGTTGCCCACCATGTCGAAGATCGCGTCGTCACCCCAGCGGCTCGCGCAGCGC
>CALKVR010000580.1 GCA_938004815.1 uncultured Polyangiaceae bacterium
GGTGGGCGTTCGAGCGCTTCGGGACGAGCGCGACGCGCTCGTCCCCTCCGACGACAAATCCCACCTCCCCGACCGGCGCGCGGATGCGGCGTCTACTCTCGGGAATGAGCCCTGTCCCCTTTCTTCTCCTCGGTTCGCTCGCGCCACTGGGCTGTCACGCCGTCGCGACGACGGCAGCGAGCCGCGCCTCGAGGTCGTGCCCGCGGTTGAACCCGCGCTGGGTGATCAAGCGGAGACGAGCCCGCGTGGCCTCGAGATCGAGCCCCGGGTTCGTCGCGAGCAGACAGACCGCGTCCAAGCGATCCTGCGGCCGGCGGTCGGACATCGAAAGGATCTTCGTCGCGAGAAGATCCTCTGCGACGGCAACGGGGAGCTCACCCGCATCGCCGATGGCGACGGGCGTTGCCGCCCGTGCAATCTCGGCCTCGATCCCGCTGCTTGCCACCAGAAGGTCCACGTGGAGCCGCGCGCGCGTCCGTAGCCTGACGGTCGCCAACCGACCTCGTTCGTCGTGCTCGACGAGGGTCGCGATCTCGTAGCCCCCTGCGGCGAAATCCGACACCAGACGTTCCGCGTCGGCGTCGGAAGCCACCTCGACCGCAAGATCGATGTCACGGGTGAAGCGGACCTCACCCCGGATCGACACGGCCATGCCGCCTACGAGGGCAAATCGGCGTTTCAGGCGCGTGAGCCCGGTCGCTGCGCGGGCGAGCTCGGCGCCGAGCTCCGTCGGAGGATTAGCCATCGTCACGCGCGAGCCATGCGTCGAGGAGCGCTTCGATCTCCTCGTCCGTGGCCTCCGGATGACGCGCGCGAAGCCCCGCTCGCTTGAGCTCGATCCCGGCGCGCATCAGATCGAGCGCCTGCCGCGCCTTCTCCTCCGGAGGCGTGCGCCGAGCCTCTTCGATCTCTTCGCGACGGAGCCGGTCCACGGCTCGAGGATAGCACTGGGCGTGGGCTACGGCTCGGGGCTGCGCCGCTCCCCAGCTCGAATTCGGGGCTCGTCACCGCCCCGTCAAGGCCGACGTTGGCGGCGGGGCCCTTGCCGTACCAGGCGTCGACCGCGACCTGGTTGTCCTCGATGTTCTTGGCCTCGGCCTCGCGCCGGCGATGGAGGCCGCGCTTGTTCGAGGGGTTCTTGTGGTCGACCTTCATGGCGCGGATGGTGGCGGCGATCTTCTTGGTGTCGCGCTCGACGACCGCCTTCTTGATGTCCATGAAGTGCTCGCCACGCATCTGGCCCTTCTTGCCCTTCATCGAGTCGCCGCGGTTGTAGACCATCGAGACGACCGAGGCCTGCGTGTACGGATCCATCGTCTCGAGGCCGGGGAAGATCTTGTACGCGCGCGCCTCCCACCGAGGTTGGATCTTCTCTTCGAAGACCTTAACGGCATCGTCATATTGCACGACGATGTCCTTCGTCACCTTGACCGCCGCCTTGCCAGCCCCCTTGGGCGCGACGCGCTTGCCCTTCTTGTTGACCCGGACCGTGTACGCCTCGAGGCGCTTGAGCTGCTCTTCGGAGAGCACGCCGCCCCAGTCGCGCCTCAGCTCGGCGGCGGTGTGGTGCTTGAGATCGTAGCCCATCCCGATGGTGAGCCCCGAGCCCCCGCCCGGCCAGTGGGGCCGGATCGGCGACTTGGTCCGCGCCGAATCCTCGCCCTCGGGGTGCTCCCAGGCGCTGATGAATCTCCCGGTCTCGGTCGAGGGTTCTGCCATGAGCCGTCCGCCAGTCGCTCCAGGCTTCGCAAACGGTGTGCCCGGGATCCGGTGCAAGCCCCGTTACATCGTGTGCAAATGACGGCATAGTCCGCCGCCATGGCGCTCGAGCACCTGACCCCGGAGCAAATTCGCGAGTGGACGCCCGCCCAGAAGGACGCGTGGTGGCTCGAGAAGGTCTACCGCGGAGACATGCCGCAGCTCACGCTCCGGTCGGCGGCGACCGGCTTCGTGCTCGGCGGCGTGCTCTCGGCGACGAACCTCTACATCGGGGCGAAGACGGGCTGGACCCTCGGCGTCGGCCTCACCAGCGTCATCCTCGCCTACGCCGCGTTCCGGTTGCTCTCGCGCGTCGGCGTGCGCGACATGACCATCCTCGAGAACAACGCCTCGCAGAGCGTCGCCACCGCCGCCGGCTACATGACGACCCCGCTCGTCTCGGGCATCGCCGCGTACATGTGGGTCCAGAACGCGCTCATCCCCTGGTGGCAGATGATGCTCTTCAACATGACGCTGTCGTTCCTCGGCGTCCTCGTCGCGTTCCCGATGAAGCGCCGGTTCATCAACGACGAGCAGCAGCCGTTCCCCGAGGGCGCGGCCTGCGGCGTGGTGCTCGACGCGCTCTACACGACTGGCGGCGGTAGCTCGGGGATGTACAAGGCGAAGATCCTCGCCAAGGCCGCCGGCCTCGCCGGGTTCATCAGCCTCATCTCGGGCGAGAACATCATGAAGCTCATCCAGGAGAAGTGGATGGGCCTGAAGTCGTCGTGGCACCTGCCTCACGATCTGGACGCGGCGTACTACTGGATGGTCGACAAGGGCTGGGTGCCGATGCCCAAGCTCGCGGGCGTGCCCCTGCCCTCGCTCGGCCTCACCGTCTCGCTGGACCTCGCGATGTTCGGCGCGGGGGGCCTGATGGGCATCCGCGTCGCCGTCAGCCTGCTCGTCGGCATGCTGCTCAACTTCGTCGTCATCGTCCCCTGGATGATCGGCATCGGCGAGATCGCGCCGCGGCCCGACGGCTCGTACACCCGCGTCCACATCTTGAACAACTGGGCGCTCTGGTGGGGCATCGTCATCATGGTCGTGGCCTCGATCGTCGGCCTCTTCGCCAAGCCCGAGGTCTTCGTCGAGGCGTTCAAGGGCCTGGGCAAGAAGAAGCAGAAAAAGGAGCCCGCCAACGATGTCCTCGGCCACATCGAGCTGCCGGTGAAGGTGTCGTTCATCGGCGTTCCGATCTTCGGCTTCATCGGCGCCTGGATGGCCAACAGCTGGTTCGGGGTGAGCTGGGCGTTCGGCCTCCTGGCCATCCCCCTCATCATCGTGCCCGCCCTCATCGCCGCTAGCAGCACCGCCCTCACCGGCATCACGCCGTCGAGCTCGCTCAGCAAGATCCCGCAGTTTCTGTTCGGCGCGCTCGACCCCAAGCACCCGCCCACCAACTTGATGACCGGCGTCATGTGCGTCGAGGTGGCGAGCAACTCCTCGAACCTGCTCATGGACATCAAGCCGGGCTACATGCTCGGGGCCAAGCCGCGGCAGCAGGCGGTCGGCCACGTCATCGGCGTCATCGCCGGCGCGATGGCCTCGACCCCGCTCTACTACTTGCTCTTCTTGTCGGACTACGCGCCCGGCAAGAACGTGCAGGCGGTCATGGCGCCCGAGGGCGGCCAGTTCGGCTTTCCGTCAGCCCTCCAGTGGAAGGGCGTGTCGGACCTCGTCACCGCCATCTTCGGCGGCGGCACGGGCGCCCTCCTCACGAAGTCGATCATCATCTCGATGATCGTCGCCGCCATCGCCGGCTTCGTCATGGAGGTCTTGCGCATCAAGTCGAAGAACCGCTTCCCGCTGAGCCCGCTCGCGATCGGCCTCGGGGTCGTCATCCCGCCGAACTCGACCATCGCCATGTTCGCGGGGGCGCTCTTCTTCTGGTGGATGCACAAGAAGCACGGCCCCAAGCCGGCATCGCCCGGCCACATGCGCTGGATCGGCGGACACGAGCCGATCTGCGCGGGCCTCATCGCCGGCGCCGCCCTCATCGGCATCGCCGACATCCTCGTGCGGGTGTTCTTGCTCTGAGCCTGCTGCTCAGTGCTCGACGACGTCGGCCTTTGCGACGACCCACGCGCCCGTCTCGCGCACGAGGAACACGTGGGCGACGACGCCCTCGACCGGGTAGCCGAAGACGACGGTCGCCCGGTCGGGCTTGATCGCGATCGCTTGCACTTCGAGGTGCGGGCGCGACGCGACATCGGCGTGGCTCGCGTACTCGACGGGCTTGCCGAACTTGGTCAGCGCGGGCTCACCCTGGAGCGCGGGGAACCTGACGAGCACCAGCGGGGACCGCTCGGCGCGCTCGGCTACGTGCCAGTACGGCTCGAGCTGAGGCGCGTCGATCGCGGCCTGGAGGACGGGGCCCATCGGATCGCTCGCGCGCTCCGCCGACGGGGCTGCGCCGGACGACGCGGCGGCCGTCGATCTCGGGGCCGGCTCGACCCATTCGTTCTTCGGCGACTCGGGCGCCGCGGCGGGCCCGCAGCCCAGCGAGACGACCAGTAGACACCCGAGAGCCGCCCACGTGCGCGTCGAGGTGATCACGGTTCGCGATGGTAGCGAAGACTCGACCATCTAGCGCCAGCCGACCGCGCGGATCCTCGAGACCGGCGCGACGTGCACGCGACGGAGGCGCGCGACGAGCGCGCCCTCGGGCGGCTCCTCGTCGGGATCGAGCGGCCGGAGCACCAGCTCGCCCGGGCGGCTACCGGCCGAGATGGCGTAGACGACCTTCGACGAGACCTTGCCGGAGCCGTACGTGCGGACCGTGCTGGGTGACGGAGGCGCGAACAGCTCCTCGAAGTCGCCGTCGTGCAGGCTGATCGATCCGTCGAGCCGGCCGGTCTCGGGATCGGGGAATGAGGGGAGCGGCCGAGCGGGAGGCGGAGGCGGCAGCGACCTGGGTTTCCCTTGGGTCGACATCGAAGAGCCGATCCGCGGGGGACGTACCGGAGCGATGTGCATGGCGATGCAGAGTGCAAGCGGTGAGCCACCCACAAACTCGCCCATCCCGCCGCCCGTCACCCTCCCCTTGCACAACGGGGCCGCTTCGTTTTGCACATGACGTCCCGCTCCCGCCTCGCCGCGCGGGCCCCGTGCTAGCGTGTTCGACCATGAGGCTTGTCTTGTTGTGCGGGCTCTTCGCAGCGCCGGTGGCTGTGTTCGCCTGCGATGCGGGCGTCGGCCCGGAGCCCGACGACGGCGCCTCGACGGCGGCGAGCGGCCGCGGCGGCGCGAGCGCGAGCACGACCGGTTCGCCCGCGAGCAGCGGGAGCTTCGGGCAGGGCATGGGCGGCAGCGGCCAAGGCGGTGGCGAGGTTTGCACCGGGGTCTCGTCCGAGGCCGAGGTCACCGCGTTGCCGGTCGACATCATCTGGGTCGTCGACAACTCGAACAGCATGCAGCCCGCGATCGCCGAGGTAAAAAACGGGATCAATGCCTTCGCCAACCTGATCTCGGCGAGCAACCTCGACTACAAAGTCATCCTCCTCTCGCACCGCGGCACGTCCGATTTATCGATCTGCGTGCCCCCTCCCCTCTCCGGCGACACCGCGTGCGGCAATGGCCCGCGCTTTTTTCAGTCGAGCGTCGACATCCTGAGCACCCAGCCGCTCGAGCAGTTTCTCGGCACCCTCGGGCAGACCACCGGCTACCAGCCCGGCGACCCTCGTGGCGGCGAGCCGTGGGCCGACGAGCTGCGTCCCGACGCGACCAAGACGATCGTCATCGTCACCGACGACAACTCGCGCCTCAGCGCCACGCAGTTCACCTCGTTCGCAGGCGGCCAGAACCCGTTCAACTCGCTCACGCTCCCGCCGGGGATCCTCGATCCGTCGTGGAACGGCCTCTTCGACGGCTTCCTCTTCAGCGGCATCTACGGCTGGGGCAACGCCAACGATCCGTCCGTCATCTGCGAGTACCCCGACATGACGTCGCCGCCGAGCGCCGGCCCCACCTACACCACGCTCGTCTCTCAGACCGGCGGCGTGCGCGCCCAGATCTGCGACGGCGCGAGCGCCTGGGGGCCGTTCTTCGACGCGGTCGCACAGGCGGTGATCGAGACGTCGGCGATCGCGTGCGAGCTCGACATCCCGCCGCCGCCGCAGGGCGAGGTGCTCGACTTCACCAAGGTGAACGTGCAGCTCGTGAGCGGCCCCGACGAGACGATCATCCCCAACGTCGGCGA
>CALKVR010000581.1 GCA_938004815.1 uncultured Polyangiaceae bacterium
CGCGATCTCGCGGCGCACGGCGGCTTCGATCTCCGGGTGGCGCGCGAGGAGCCAGAGCGCGAAGGCGCAGGCGTTCGGCGGGTTGTCGGCCGGCGCGATGAGGGCGATCATCGCGTGGTCGCGCAGCCGCGCGCGATCGACGTCGAGGTCTTGCCGCAGCCGCTCGAGATAGGACGGCGGGCCCTCGGTAGGCGCCGGCCCGGCGAACGCGCGCGCGACGAGGCCGTCGACGAACGCCATGTCGGCGGCGGCCTGAGGGGTGCGGACGTGGCCGCCGGCGACGACCCGGAACGCCCACCGCTGGAGCCGGATCATCGCCTCCGGGAAACGCTCGGCGTCGGCCTCCGTCAGATCGAAGCCGAACGCCCGCGTCGCGAGGCGCGCGAAGATCCGCACGAGCTCCGCGGCGAGGTCGACGGTCGCCCTCTCCGCGGCGAACCGATCCCATGCCTCGACGAACGGCGTCGCCTCGCGGCCGAAGACTGCCGCGTGCCGGTCTGTCATCTTCGGGTGGAACGTCGGCTGCGCGAGCCGGCGCGCGGTCGCCCACGCCTCGCCGTTGCTCGTGAGCACGTTGCGGCCGATGAGCGGCACGAGCCCCTCGCCACGCTCCCAGGCGTCCTGCGTATCGAACATCGCCGCGATGGCGTCCGGGTCCTTCACGAAGACGGTGGCTCGGTAGAGCAGATCGACGCGCGCCACCGGGCCGACCCGATCGGCGTGGCGAAGAAGGGCGAGGCCGTTCTCGCGGAAAGCCAAGAGGTTGGCCGCGCTCCCGAGGCGGCCGACGGCGGGCATCGCGGGGATCGCTCGATCGAGCGCTCGCCCGGCGGCCAGCGCGAGGCGCACTTCGGCGGCGCGCTCCGAGAGCGCGTCGACGGCGCGGCTCCACGTGCGGGTCAGTCCGCTGGAGGCGCGGAGCGGCGAGGCGGAGCGCGTGGCTTCCATCGGACCGGGCATCCTACGCGAAGCTCCGAACGATGCGCGCCTGCTCGAGCTCTTTCTCGACGACCCTCTGTTGCTTCGCACGCCAATCACCTGCTCGGCGACGACGTCTTTCCGCGCGCGGTTCTGCGCGTAGAGCTCGATCGCGGGAGACTCGACGTAGACGATGCTCGTGCGTGCGCCGTAGTCGGCGGCGAGCTGCAAGATCGCGCTCCGGCGTTGCTTCGTGACGTTGGTCGCGTTCCACACGAAAGGCTCGCGCCGCCGGAGGTGCTCGTTGAAAATGGGTCAGTCGCGATCCCAGTGCGCGCGCCGCTTTGCGCAAGATGCGCAGCGAAACGCGTACACGCTCTTGCGCCCGTCGAGAACGTCGTTGAGGAACGCGTCGGCGTCGTCGACGGGGTCGGGCTCGAAGAGGGCAGCCAGCGTCTGCTCCGGCGTCCGCCCCGACGCTGCCCCCCATGCCGTCAAGTGGGGCAGCCCGGGCGCACCGACGAAGATCATCGGCCGGCCGCAGCAGAAGTGCCAGCTCTCGCCTTGCCAGGTGCTGTACTTCGGCGTCCGCAGCAGCTCGTGCATCCATTCGCGCGCGACGCGAAACGACGTCCAGACCTCGTCGCCATCGATCACCGGCGGCATCGGCTCGGTGCCTCGCGGGTCGAAGCCGTCGGCCGCGATCGTGCCGTGCGTGATGCCGCGCTCCGCGTCTTCGAAGCGGATCATGCCGAGCTCGGTACCGATGGCTCGGTCGACCAGGCCGGTGCGAAAGCAGCCGTAGCAAGCGCCTTCGAAGCGGACCTCCGCCCAGGCCTTGCAGATCGCGCAGCCGCCCGGCTCGTCCAAGCACGCCGCGCGCGTCGGCGCCTCCCAGAGAGGAAACGAAAACCCGATGTCGGCCAACGTCTGTTCGGCCGCCGGTGCCGCCGGGTCTCGCGGCCCGTCGCACCCCTCACGGAGCCGCGACAGGCGGTGCTCGTCGACATCGGCCACGTAGCGCAAGAGCGTGATGTCGAGGACTTGTTGAAGAAGCTCGTCGTCGGCGTAGACCTCTTCGACGTTCTCGGACGACTCGAGCAGCTCGGTCAGGTCGGGGCGCATGCCGACGGTGGCGGTGTCACCCCAGAAGAAGCCTTCTTGCCGCGCCGTGGCCTCGAAGGCGTCGCGGCGGTCGAGGTATTTGTCGTGCGCGACGCGCGCGACATCGACCGCGTCGCGCGTTCGCGCCTCGAACCGCCCGAGCAAGGCGTCGATCTCGGCTACGAGCCCGTCGAGGTCCGCGACGTCCAGCGCGTTCTCCTCGACGAGCCGCTCGACGATCGCTCGGGCGGCCGCGGTGCGGCTGAATGCTTCCTCGACCATGGGCGGACGACGATACAACGCCGCCCCCCGTATCGGGTTGTTTCACCCGCCAGGGGTGCTGCGGTCGCGGGGCCCGAGGCAGGGTTCGGTCTGGACGGAGACATCCATGTCATGACACCCTGGCCGAGGGAGGTGGTCGCCTCCCTCACTCGAGCCATGCGGCAAAAAAGCTCACGCTGGGTGCTCGCTGCTGTGTTGTCCCTGGGGTGCGGTGCTCGCTCCGAGCTCGATCCGCGTGCCACTCGAGAAGACGGTTTCGGCGGAGCCGGTGCAGGTCAGGGCACAGGCTCTGGTAGTGGCGCTGCCGGCGAGGGCGGCAACGCTGGGCCTCCTGGGTGCGAGACGGTCACGCTGACCGAGCCAGCGATGACGGAGCAGCCGGTCGGCAGTCCGATGATGCTCTCCACGACCTCTCTGACGATGGTCGCCGGCGAGGGCGGGCGTGCCTGCGCCGTCGGACCCATCGGCGAGCAGTCGTTCTCGAGCTACTTTGGTTCGGTTTGTCTCGACGCGTTCGGTGGGCCGTGGCCGACGAGCCTCGGGAGAATCGACCCGATCGCCGGCGCGACGAACGGCGGCATCCGCGCCACCCTCGGTGCACCGACGGGGGTGGCGGCGATCACGGGTCAGTCGGGTGGTCCGGCGTCCGCGGTGGCGCAGTTCACCCCCAGCTTCGAGTCGGGGGTGCCCCCGGAATGGACGGTGCTCGACGGCAAGAACGCGCATCACGCGAAGTTCCTCACCCGAGCGGGCGACGGGTCATTCTTCGCCGGTCTGACGTTCGAGGCGCCCCCCTACGCGTTCCTCGAGCTCCACCACCTCGGCCTTCCCACCCCCACGGTGACCCCTGCGATTGCGTGCGCTGCGACCCACCTCGAAGCCGACGCCGCTGAAGATGATGGAACTGTCATCGTGGCTACGAGCTCGGGCCGCACGTTCGGCAGCTGTTCGGACGATGACGGCTCTCCCACCGGGCCGACGCGCCTACAGGTGGTGGCGGTTTCGGGCCCCGATTCACCCACCCTGCTCTACGAGGAGGATTTCGGTGAGCCGCTCCTCGATGTGCGAATGGAGGATGCCGGGGATGCGGTCTGGGTGGTCGTTGCGATGACCGAAGCCTTCGCCGTGCGCCGCCTCCTCAAGACCGGTGACCTCGCGTGGTCCGGCGATGGGCTGGCTCCGGACGCGGCAAGTCGTGTGTTCGATGTTGCCATGCTGGGTGACCAGCTCCTCGTGGCCTACCCACTGCTCCAGTCGTCCGGCTTCGGGCTTCGGGTTGAAGCCATCGCGCCAGACGGCGACATTCATCCGCTCGGTGAGTTCGAAGCCGAGCTCGACCCGCTCTCGATCGCGCTCACCACGTCACCGACTGCGGATGCGGTGGTGGTCGCCTACCGCAACTTCCCTGCCGGACAGGTCGTCGCGCGACGTTTCGATTGCGTCTCCGACTGACTCATGGAGCTCGCCGACGATCGCCGAGTCGTCGGCGGCGCCGGCGCCGACCGGGCGCAAAGAGCGCGAGGGCTCCCCGCCGAATCAAAGCCCTGCTAAGCGCGTCCAATGCCTTGTGGGAAAAGGTGGTCGTACAGGGGCCTCGCTCTCGTCCTCGCGCTCGGGGGCGCGATCTCCGCGTGCAGTGACGACGCGGGCGAGGGCGGCGGCGGCGGATCCGATCCGGACGGCGAGGACGGCGCGGGAGCCGCTGGCGGGGACGGCGGCGGTGATGCATCGACGAGCTCGCAGAGCAGCGCGGCCACGTCGAGCTCGCAAGGCGGCGGGGGCGGGGGTCCCCCGCTGATGTGCACGCCCAACGAGGTCGAGGCGTGCGCCTACAGCGGGCCGGCGGGGACCGAGAACGTCGGGCCGTGCGTCGCCGGTACGCGCGCTTGTCTGCCCGACGGCTCCGACTTCGGGCCGTGCTCGGGCGAGGTCCTGCCGACCACCGAGAGCTGCGCGACGAGCAGCGACGACGACTGCAACGGGCAGATCAACGACGGCTGCGCTTGCACGCCTGGGTCCCAGATCGCCTGCTACAACGGTCCCGGCGGGACCCAGAACGTCGGCGTGTGCATCGGCGGGACCGCGACCTGCAACGGTCAGGGCGACGGCTACGGCCCCTGCGTCGGTGAGGTGCTGCCCGGCATCGAGAACTGCGCGACGGCCGCCGACGAGAACTGCGACGGTCAGACGCCGCCTTGCCCGATGAACAACCCGGTGATCGACATCCGCGCCGACAACAACAGAAACGGCACGATCGATCTGTCCGACCCGACCGAGGACACGAACGAGAACAACTGGACGGCGACGAACGGGGCGATTTTCCTCGCGAACATCGATGACGACGAGCTCGCCTGCCCGACGTCGAACCAGACCGACGCGCAGCTCGCCGCGTGCAACGACGCGGCCGACTCGGTGACCAACGGGCCGCTCGACCTCGAGGACCTCGCCCGGCTCAAGACCGTCCCGTGGCCGATGGCGCCGTCCGACGCTTCCGCGACCATCACCCTCTCGACGAACGGCGGATCGCCGACCACCTTCGTGCGGCTCTTCAAGAAGTCGGGGAACACGTTCTCCAACTTCAACCCATCGAGCGGCGTCATCTCGGCGGCCGAGCTCCAGGCCGGCGTCGAGCTCGCGATCGAGGCCAAGGACATCGTGCGGAGCCCGTCGACGTGGGACGGCTACGTCACCATCACCCTCAACGTCGACGCCGGGTCGGTGAACGGCCAGCCGCTTCAAGACGGCGCGGACAGCGTCGAGATGCGCGTGGCGCCGGTGCTCTTCCGCCACCACCTCGACGAGACGACGCGGGCTTACGTCACGTACATCAACTCGAACGCCTCGCTCGCCTTCCGAAACGACTTGCAGGACGCCGTCACCGCCGCGGGCGTCCCCAGCGCGACGACCCAGTTCAGCGTCTCCGACCAGTGGACGCAGGACTTCTTCGAGACGGCCTACATGTCGATGCCGGCGACGAACGGCGCGCAAAAGGTCATCCACGTCAACTTCAGGTCGGCCAACTACACCGGCGGCTCGCTCCGCAGCGCCGGGCGTGTGGTGTTCAACGTGCTCCGTGGCGTCGACGTCGCCGGCGCCGTCGCGTACGACCCGGCCCACCCGAACGGGATGGACACGCTGAACTCGTTCGGCAACCTCGAGACCATTCCGCCGTACACCTACAACAACGTGGCCTGGCCGAACGGCCGCGTCGTCCGCGGCTCGACGCCGAGCTTCTACCCCGACGCGGTGTTCAACGCGATGGTCGACGCCCAGGACGAACAGAACATGCTGCTCGTCGACACCGAGTGGCTGCTCGTCGCGCACATCGACGAGACGATCAGCTTCATCAAGGCCTCGTCGCCCAAGGGCTGGGTCATGCTCGCCGGCGATCCGACCCTGGCGGTGAGCTTCTTCCAACAGCTCCAGCAGGCCGGCTACGGCAACACGGATATGTTCGTCGGCAAAGACTGGTCGGGCGGCGTCTCGGCGCAGATCTCGGTGACCGAGACGCTGAACGACACGGATGTGATGAACGAGAGCGCCTGGGCCGCGACGCAGATCGACGGCCAGCTGACGACGATCAAGAACGCGACGGGGCTCACCGACGCCGAGATCGTCACCATCCCGTTCCTGTTCCAGCAGGCCAGCGGCTACTCGGTGGCATTCCAACCCGGCACGGTGAACGGCATCTACCTGAGCGACACCGTGTTCGGCGCGCCCGACCCGCACGGGCCCACCATCAACGGCGTCGACATCTTCCAGGACGACATGGAAGACGTGCTGGCGCCGTACGGCGTGTCGGTGAGCTGGATCGAAGACTGGGACCTCTACCATCGGCTCGACGGCGAGGTGCACTGCGGCACCAACGTCACCCGCGCCATCCCATCGAACCCGTGGTGGAACTGAGAGGACGAGACGATGAGCACCAAGATCCGAAGCGTTCTTCTCTCTCTCTTCTCCGTCGCGGTCGTGCTGTTCGCGGCAGGGGTCGCGCGCGCCGACGGCGTCGTCATCGCGCCGAGCGCGCTCGGCAAAGCCGAGTCCAACGTGCGCGCCATCATCGAGGCCGAGCGCCCCAAGAACGCCGACGCCTTCCAAGAGGTCGCCAAGGTCCGCGCCGAGCTCAGGACGCTCGACGAGAACAAGCGCGGTCGGCTGGCGGTCCTGACGCCGCGGCTCAAGGCGCTGGGCTCGGGCGCCGTCTGGGCCATGGCCGAGGAGCTCGCCGTCGACGCCAAGCCGCGCGGCTCACTCCCGGACGCGGCGTGGCTCGCCTGGCGCATTTCGCTCCTCGAGGCGACGGGCATGCTTCGCGATGCCCGCACCGAGCCGGTCATGAAGGCGATCCTCGACAGCAAGCAGGCGGATTTCGAGGTCGTCAAGGCCGCGGCCGAGGCGCTGGCGC
>CALKVR010000582.1 GCA_938004815.1 uncultured Polyangiaceae bacterium
CCTGAACCTGCCCCTCTTCTCCGCCCAACTCGTCCGCAGCGGGAACCTCGCCGGCATGCCGTTCCGCAGCCTCCTCGCCCTCCCATCCCTCGAGCCCCAGCCGGTTGCCGCAGTCCAGGGTGTGTTCTCCGCTGACGGCCGGTTCCGCGCGCGCTCCTGGGTCTTGCCCGACCGCCCCCTCCTCGGCTGGGATCTCCGCCTCACCAACCTCGTCGCCTCCGGCAACTGGCTCCAGCGGCAGGCCGCCACCACCCTCGGCGCATGGCTGCAGCTCCCCCACAACCTCGCCCGGCTTGAAGTCGGCGGCTCGATCAACACCGCCGAAGGGGAGTTTGACCTCCGCGGACGTGCCGGCGGCGGTTTTCCCATAGGCACCCGGTCCTTCGCCTACCAGGCCGCCCCCGAACTCAGCCGGCAACGGTTCCGCGTGCCCGGTGAGATCCGCCTCGGCACCCAGTCCGACGACCCGCTCTTCGCGCAGGCGCTCGACATCTTGCGCGACGAGCTCGGGACGACCGAGAGTGGTCCCAACTTCGGCGGTGCAATCGCGGTCATTCAGGATGGCGAGGTCGTGAACGTCGGCGTCGCCGGATCCAAGAACGTGTTCGAATGCGACCCGGTTACGACCGACACCTTGTTCGGCACCGGGTTCGTGACCGAGCTCCTGACCGCGATCGCGGTGCTCGACGCTGTCGACGACGGCAGCCTGACGCTCGATGCGCCCATCACCGACGTGATCCCCGCGCTGAGCGTCGAGCCAGGCCGCGGCGATCCGAGCCAGATCACGCTCCAGCACCTCTTGACGAACTCGAGCATGTATCGCTCCGCCTCGTCAGCGAACCCGATCCAAGCGTCGTGCGGCTCCCTTGCGGAGGCGTTCGAGAACGCGGTCGACGGGGAGATCCAAGCAACTCCTGGCTCGATGCAGAACCCGCCCGCGTGGAACAATTACGAGATCGCCGGGCTCGCGCTCGAGAAGGCGGACGGCGTCCCTTTTGCGGATGCCGTGGCGGCGCGCGTCCTGGGCCCGCTCGGGATGGGCGGCTCGTTCGATCCGGAGGCGATCGCCGAACGTGACCACGCCTTCAGCTACTTCCCAAACCTGTCCCAGGCTCCGCTCTCGAACGCGTGCCCCAACCACGCTCCAGCGATGGGCTACCACGCGAGCATCCAGGACGTGGCGAAGCTCGTCGCCTACGCGACGGGTGGGCCGGGCGACGTCCTCGAGCCGGCGACGCGTATGTCGCTGGTCACGCCCCAGGGCCCCTCGTTCTGGTCCGACAGCTACGCCACCTACGGCCTGGGCGCGTCCTTTCACAAGACGGACATCGAGCCGCCGGACGAGGTGCTCTGGACCCAAGGTTGGGTGAACGGATTCAACCACATGCTCCTGGTGTTCAAGGAGCGCCGCCTCGCGGTAGTCGTCCTGACGAACGGCGAGACCGCCGATGCCGTGCCGATCGCGGAGCAAATCGCGCTCCTTTACGATCTCAGCGCGGTCTTCTATGACCCGCCGGAGCACACGCCGAGCCCTGGCGCGCTCGAGTCCGTGGTTGGAACGTACCGGGACGCCTTCGGCTTCGATGGCGAGAGCCCGCGTGAGATCGAGGTGCGCTTGGAGGCGGGCGAGCTCGTCGGGACGCTGACAGGTGACGACGGCGCGTCGGCCGAGGTGTCCTTTCGGTCTGAGTACTGTGATGACAACTTCATCGCGGACGTCGATGGCGTCACGGAGGTGCCGGTCAGGTTCTGGCGCGACGAAGTGACGGGTCAGCCCTACGCCGCGCAGATCCACTTCGACAATGGTCCGCCGTTCTTTCGGGTGCCCTGATGCGTCACATCCTGCGATCGGCGGCTGTTTCGGCGCTGTGTCTGGTCGGGTGCACCGACCCCGACCTGCCGCACGTGCCCGAAACGGAGCCGCCGAGCGATCCCCCAGCTGTCGATGCGTGCGCCGACGGTCTCGACGACTGCTCGGCCGACGCGCTCTGCGAGCCGGTAGGCGAGGGGTTCACCTGCACCTGCAACCCCGGCTTCGAAGGGGACGGTCGCAGCTGCGTCGACATCGATGAATGCGCGACGGGGTCGGCCGGCTGCTCGCCCTATGCGACCTGCGAGAACACCCCGGGGTCGTTCAGCTGCATCCTCGCCTGCGAGCGCGGTGCAAAGGCTGGTGATGCCACGATTGCCGACGCCGCCTCGCTGGAGGCGATGTTCGGGTACACCTCCGTGAGCGGCTCTCTGACCGTCGACGGTTCTTCGCTGACCTCGCTCGAGGCGCTCGCGTGCCTGACGCACGTGGGGGGCGACGTCGAGATTCGAGACAACGAGTTGCTCGAGAGCCTGGACGGCCTCGACGCGCTGGCCGTCATCGATGGCAGCCTGCTCATCGGGGGCGAGCCGCCGTTTTGCAAGGGGGGACCCTGCGGACAGCCGACGAACGACGCGCTCACGAACATCGATGCCCTCGCCGCGCTCAACACCGTGGGCGGCGACTTGCGCATGCAGCTGAACCCGGTTCTCACCGACCTTCATGGCCTGAGCGCGCTCACCTCGGTCGGTGGCGAAGTCTACCTCGACGGGCCCATCGAGAGCGTGGACGCCCTGGGCTCGCTGGCTACGATCGGCGGCTGCCGTCTCACGATACGCCAGACGAGCCTGACCAACCTCGACGGGCTCGGAGCTGTCGAGACCCAGCTCGACGAGCTGTCTCTCGAGAACAACGCGGCGCTCACGGATCTCTCCGGGCTGAGCGGCGTCGTGACGTCCGTCGAGCGACTGCACATCTCGTCGAATGCCGCGCTCGAGACGCTCGACGATCTGAGCCAGATCGTCGCTGCCGACAACGTCGACATGGCGTTCAACGCGTCGCTCGTGAGCATCGACGCCCTGTCGAATCTCCAGTCCGTCTCGGGCGTGGTGAACTTCACCAACAACCACGCCCTCACCAACCTGGATGGTCTCGCGAACGTGGAGACGATCGGCGAGATCCTCTTCATCGGCGGCAACTCGCTGGCCAGCCTCGACGGGCTTTCGTCGCTCACTTCGGTGGGCGCGTTGTGGATGGAGCCGCTGCCGGTGACGGATCTGGATGGCCTGAGCAGCCTCACCTCGCTGGGTGAGCTCTACATCGACGGGGCCTACAACCTCGCGAACATCGACGGGCTGAGCGGCTTGAGCGAG
Organism: uncultured Polyangiaceae bacterium; assembly: GCA_938004815.1. Lineage (GTDB taxonomy): Bacteria > Myxococcota_A > Polyangia > Polyangiales > Polyangiaceae > Xiheicaenibacterium. Next base: position 3,184 of record CALKVR010000582.1, read on the forward strand.
ATCTCGACCGTGAGCATCTATAGCTGTCCCGACCTCGACGATCTCGGCGGCCTGAGCGGCGTGACCAGCCTCGACGTGCTGGAGATCGTCGACAACGCGACGTTGACCAACCTCGACGCTCTCTCGTCGTTGAGCTCGTCGGGGTACCTCGTCAGGATCCAGGACAACCCGAGCCTGGCGAGCTTGCAGGGACTGAGCGGGCTCGTGTCGGCGGACTGGATTGACATCACCAACAACGACACGCTCACCGATCTGCAGGGCTTGGGCGGCGTGACGGCGCTCCACGTGCTCGTGGTCAACGACAACGACAGCCTCACGAGCCTCACCGGCGTCGGCGGCCTCGTGTCGGTCGATTCTCTCGGCATTCACAACAACGCAGCGCTCACCGACCTCGGCGGCTTGAGCTCGCTCTCGGTGATCGGCGACATCGGCGTCAACCAGTCCGGATACGGCGTCGGCATCAGCAACAACGCCGCCCTCGTCGATATCGATCGACTCGGCGCGCTCACGTGGTACGGCTGCGGCAACTTCAACGTCATCGATAACCCGGCGCTCCCGACCTGCGCGGCTACGAACCTGGCGGCGTACTTCGTCGGCCTCGGCTGGACCGGCGGCCCGGCCAACATCTCGGGCAACGATGACGCCGGCGTCTGTCTTTGATTTCTTGGCGGTACAGCCCGACGGAGCGTCATGAGTGAGCGGCGGGTCGTACGGCTCAGGCGTCTGTTCGATGAGCGACAGACTCGCGGTACGCTCCTCGGTGTGATTCGTCGCCCGATGGTGCTCGCGCTACTCCTCACGAGCGTCGACTGCGCCGAGCTCGAACCGCTCGAGGAGGGAGTCTGCGGCAACGGTGTGCTCGAGGCTGGCGAGGATTGCGACCTGTACGCGGATGCGAGCCTCGGTCCGAATCTCGCTTGTGGTGCCTGCTCCTACCGCTGTGACGTCGGGTCCTGCCCGACCGGATGGGGATGCTCTTCGGAGGGCGTGTGCCGGAGACCGTCGGGGGGATTCGAGCCGGGGCCCGTCGTCGAGGGATGGAGCCCGCGCAGCTTCGTGCCTCTTGATTTCAATGGCGATGGCAACGTTGATCTGGCGGGCGAGCTGGGCGCTCGTCTGGAGTACTGGGCGGGAGACACGAGCGGGACGTTCGCCCCGACGTTCTCCATGCCGACGCTTCCTGCCGACGGCGAAATCGCCGCGGCCGACGCAGATGGGGACGTCTTCGCCGACGTCCTCCTCCCGAGCCCACACGGCTTTTCCATCTGGCGCGGCGATGCGAAGCGGCCGCTTCAGGCCCCCACCGGTCTCCTGGACCTGGGCAACACGACCGCGCTCTGGGTGATCCCTCTCGCGTACGACTCTTTCGGACCGCAGGGCGTGTTGGCCGTCTTGGTCAACCAGGGTGAGACGCTGTCTCGCATCGCGTTCGATTACCGCAGCTGGCGTGCTTTCGACATCGTGCGCACGTATCCCGGACATGCGCTGAATCGCCTCGGAGACCAGGTGCCCGTCGCGGAGTTCGACGACGGACGCGGCTCGTTCGCGCTCGGGTTCCCTGGGAAGACCGTCGTAACGGTCTACGGTGTGCGGAGAGATCTGCTGAACGATCGCCTCCTGCTCGACGGGTTTGGACCGCAGCCCCATACGCCGCATACCATTTACATCGGGGACCCCGCTGGGTGCGTCGGATGCGCAGAGGCGCGTCCGCTCACCGTAGCTCGTGCACCTCTCCTCGCTGATGCGGACGGCGACGGCGATCCCGACGTCATCGTCGGTGTGGCCGGCCAGGGGCTTCCTGCTGGCGGCGTAGCCGTCGCGCGGTGGACGCCCGGGCTTGGCTTCGAACCCGCCGAGTTGGACCCGCGCTTCGGTGCGCTGGTTTCGCCCCAGGTCCTGCCCGACGAACGCGGACCGTGGGCGCTGGCCGCCGGCGATCTGGACGGCGACGATGTCGCGGACTACGTCGGGGCTGACGGTATCTTCTTTGCCGGGCAGCCGGGGTTCGAGCTCGCGGAACCCCGCGAGGGCGGGAGCCCGTGGACTGCGGCATCGATCGCCGACGTCGATGGCGACGGAAACGACGATGTGGTGGCCATCACGCGCGGAGAGCGTGAAATTCACGTGTTTCGTTGCGGTACGGGCGAGTGGAGCTGCCGAAGTGGCGGCGGATTCTCCCGGCACTCGTACACCCTCGAGCGAGGCGTCAAGAAGTTGAGGACGGGTCATCTCCAAGACCTGGCGGCTGCCGACATCGTCTTCGTCGAATCGAGCGATGACGGAGCCGAGCACGACTCGCTGGGCGTCCTTTACGCAAACGCGCATGAGTGGCCCGACGAACCCGTGTACCGGGCACGGTTCCCGGTGATCGAACAGCTCGAGGTCGCCAAAGCGCCGACCTTTGGCAGTGTCGACTCCGACCGATTCGATGACGTTCAGATCAGCATCCGCGATGGTGAGCGCGCGATCTATTCTCACTTGTACGCGACCGCGGATCGCCAGCTGAACGCGCCGCTCGTGCTGCCCGACTATCGGGGCGGCTTCGACATATCGCCGGGCAGGGCAGCCGTCCCGGGTCGCTTCACGACCGATGAGACGCCCAATGGGGGAGCGATCTTGTTTGGCGCGCGCACCGGAGCCTATCCACGGGCTTGGTGGGGCAGCGCCGCCACCGGTGGCGGCTACGTGCTCTCGGAAAGCACCAACCTGGCGCTGGCGCTCGGCGAGGACTTCGACGTCGACTGCGCGACCTTCGCCTCCGGCGATGTGGACGGTGACGGGCTGGACGAGGTCGTTGTGCTCTTCGGCGCGGCCGTCTGTGCGGGCGCTGCCGAAACGCGGCTGGCGATCGGGAGGGTGGAGGCTGGCCGCGTTCGGTTTGACGTCCCAGACGTGGACCTCTACGGAGCGGAGCCGGGGTCGCTCGTCGCCGTAGCGAACCTCGACGGCGAAGGGGGCGCTGAGGTGGTGGTGGTCGGGCTTGGCGAAGCGCTCGTTCTCGGCGCCGACGCCGCCCTCGACGTGGTCGTGGTGGAGGCCGTTGCTCTCCCCGCTGCAGAGCCGGCGTGGGCGAGAGACCTCGCGACCTTCAGCCCAGCGGTCGGGACCGCCCGGGAGGAGATCGCCATCCTGACGGCGGGGTCGATCGTGACGCTTCACGATCGAGGGGGAGTGGGGTTCTCGACCGGACCGGACTTTGCGGGGGATCACGTCCGGTCGGCCGATGTGAACCGCGACGGACTGCCGGATCTCCTCTCGGCCGGCGCGGCTGGCCTGCAGGTCTTCTGGTCCGTTCCCGCCGCGCCTCTGGGATCCGGCCAGTGAGTGTCCCGGACATGTCTCCCGACGCCCGCGTCGCAGCCGATCCCACCAACTCCGGCCAATACGAGCACTTCGAGCGCGGTACGCAGCGTGCTCTGGGAGACGTCATGCAAACGAGACTGGGCGTAGGGGCGGCAACGGTGCTGGCTGGGTTGCTGACGCTGGGATGCGGAGACGATGCGGTCGAGACGGGATCGGGGGCCGCAG
>CALKVR010000583.1 GCA_938004815.1 uncultured Polyangiaceae bacterium
GTGTCGAGCCCCACGCGATCGAACCGGCGCAGGACCTCGAGCTTCTGCTCGACGCTGCGCGTCCCGTTGAGGCGCTTGTCGGTCGCGGCGTCGAACGTGTCGAACGACAGCGCGATGCGCGCCCCGAGCGATGCGAGCCGCTCGAGGAGGGCGTCGTTCCGCAAGAGACCCAGGCCGTGGCTGCACACGCTGACGCGGTGGATGCCCGCTTCGCGACACATCTCGACGAGCTCGGGCAGCTCGGGGTGCAGCGTCGGCTCGCCACCGGTCAGGTTGATCAGATCGACGTCGCCGTCCGACGCCTCGAGCAAGTGAGCGAGCACGCCGCGAAACTCGGCGCGGCTCATGAAATAGGCGCCGTCGTTCTTGTTGTGCACGTAACACATCGGACAATCCAGATCGCACGCGCTCGTGATCGTCACGACGGGCATCCGGATGCGCTGGGCGTGGCTGGGACACGGCCCGCAGTCGAACGGGCAGCCGTGCTCGATCGGCCGCTTGGCGCGCGGCGGCGGCGCCGGCCGAGGCATCTGGGCTCGCGTCCGCTCGTACCACGCGGCGTCGGGTGAGAGCCGCACCGCCTGGTCGCCGTGCGACGCGCACGTCTTGAGCATCCACGCCTCGCCGGCCTCGGTCGCGACGACCCGGGCCGGCACCGCCGCCTTGCAGGCGCCGCACAGAGATGTCGTCTCGTGGATCAGCCGGCCGGTGACCATTCGGTGGAGGGAGGGTAACCGCGTCGCCGCCGGTGCTGCTACTGTCCCGGCGAGATGGAGGTGGTCAGCGTCGAACGCCTCGAGAAACGCTTCGGCGATGTCGTCGCGCTCGCCGACGCGACCTTCACCATCGAGGGCCCCGGCCTCACCGGCATCCTCGGCCCGAACGGCGCTGGAAAGTCGACGTTGCTCGACATCTTGGAGGGGCTCGCCGCACCTACGTCGGGCACCGTGCGGGTGCTTGGCGGTCCGCTGTCGCCCTATCCCCGTCGGCGGGTCGGCGTCGTGCTGCAAAAGGAGGCCCAGCTCGAGCGTTGCACGACGGCCGAGTACGCCGAGCTCTTCGCCTCGATCTACGGCGTACCGAACGGGCGCGAGACGATCCTGCGCCGCGCGTCGCTCGTCGAGCGCGCGCGGGTCGACATGACGCGGCTCTCGGGCGGCGAGGCCGCTCGTCTCTTCATCGCCGCCGCGCTCATTCATGATCCCGAGCTCGTGTTCCTCGACGAGCCCACCGCCGCGCTCGACCCCAGGAGCAAGCTCGAGATCGGCAGGATGCTTCGCGACGTGGCGACGGAGCGCGCGGTGGTGCTCACGACCCACGATCTGCGAGAGGCCGATGCTCTGTGCGACCGGCTCGTCTTCCTCGTCGGCGGCAAGGTCCGCGCATGCGGGACGCGTGAGGATCTCGTCGCAGCCGTACCTGAGCAGGCGGCCGGAGCCATCGGCGTCGAGGCCGCGTTCTTCCATTTCTGCTCGGTCCGCATGCGCGGAGGCGACGTCGTCGAGGGAGAGCCGTGACGGCGTTCTGGGCGCTCGCGAGGCTTCGCACGCTCGACGTGCTGAGGAGCCGAAGCTCGGCGATCTTCGTGCTGCTCTTTCCCATGTTGCTGCTCTTGCTCGTGGGGTTCGTCTTTCAAAAGGGCCACCCGTTCGAGCAGCGGACGGTCGTGATCGTCGACGCCGCCGGCGGCCCTGGCCCAAGCGAGGCGTTCGCGGCGTTCGACGAGATCGTGGTCGAGCACGCGCGCAGCGAAGCGGAGGCGCTCGGCAAGCTCCGCGCCAAGATGGCGAGCGCGGTCGTGGTCGTGCCTGCCGGCGACGAGCCGAGCCGCCTCCTGGTCGGCCCGCGCGAGCAGGTGCTGGGGCGCGGCCTCGTCGGGTTGCTGCCTCCGGGCACACGGCTCGAGACGGTCGAAGCGTCGTCGTGGGGGTACGTGCATTTTCTCTTCCCCGGGATGCTCACGTTCTCGGTCATGCTCTCTGGCCTGTTCGCGACGGGTTACACGCTCGTCCTCTACCGTCAGAACCGGTTCCTGAAGAAGCTCGCGACCACGCCCATGCCGAAGCTCGTGTTCGTCCTGGCCCTGGTCGCGGGCCGGGCGCTCCTCGTGCTCTTGCAGATCGTCTTGGTGATCGCGGCGGCCGCGCTCGCGTTCGACGTCCCGTTCTCGGCGTCGAGCGCGGCCAGCACGGTCGGCATTTCGATGGCCGGGTTCTTGGCCTTTCTCGGGGTGGGCCTGGTTCTCGCGGCCGTGATCGAGAGCGAGAGCTTGGTGGTCGACCTCGTGAGCGCGGTCAACGTACCGCTCGTCTTCTTCTCGGAGATCTTCTTTCCGCTCGCCGCGCTGCCCGACCCGCTCGCGGCGATCGGCGAAGCCCTGCCGAGCACCGCCATGGTGCGCCTCGTTCGCGGCGTCGTCCTCTACGGCGGTGTTCCCACGGGGGAGCTCGCTTGGTCGCTCGGCGTCATCGCGCTCTGGGCCGTCGCCACATTCGCGATCGGCCTCGCGCGCTTTCGCTGGCACGATTGAGCGGGGTCACCGCCCGCTGCGCGCACGATCCAACGTCTTCTTGAACGTGGTGGTCTCGCCGCCGCCTGGCGCCGGGTGATCTCCGAAGAGGTTCTTCGGCCCGCCCCGCAGCGCGCACGAGAGCGACTTGCGGAACCCCTCGGTGGCAGCGGTGGCATCGTCGTCGCTCGCCCCTGCGACCGATGCGCGGCCGACCGCCTCGAGGGCGGCGCCCATCGAGTCGCAAGTAGCGGGGAGCTCGGGGACTTCGAGCGGCACGGCCGACGGACAGCAGCGCGCGCGGATGCTCGCGAAGGCGGCGATGCCGTAGTGGCCGAGGATCGCCCATTCTTTCATGCCGCCGCTCACGCGGCCGGTGCCAGCCTTGACCACGATCTCTTTGATGCGGCTCGCCCCTTTGACCGGCTGCGTCTCGTCACAAACGAACGCGAGCTCCGAGGGCGGCGCCGCGAACGTGTCCTCAGGAAACATCGTGGCCAAGCAGGCGACGGCATCGACCGGCGCCGCCGCCGCCGACGCCGCGGGTGGTGGCGACGCCGAGGGCTCGACGACCACCGCCGCCGCAGATGGGGCAGCAGGCGGCGGCGCCGGCGCGGCCCCAGAGAGGATCGACGCCCCGACGCCGAGCACGACGCCCGCGAACGCCGACAGGCCGATAGCGAGCCCAGCGATGAGCGCGCTGCCTCCCTCTCGCTCGTCGTTGCGCCCCATGGCGACGAGGGTACCCTAACCGCCGGTGACGCAGACCACCGTCGCGAGCATCCCGTCGCCCTGGCTGAAGAGCCCGGGTTTCGACCTCACGCTCTTCTTCGGCGGCGCGGCGCTGGGCGCCCTGGCGGCGATCGCGGTGATCGCGCTCTCGGTGCCCGTCCCCATCGTGTGGTGGATCTGGCTGCTCGGGTTCGACGGCCCCCACATGATGGCGACCTACTCGCGCACCTATCTCGACAAGACGACGTGGCGCGATCGCCCGCGCCTATTGCTCCTGAGCCTGGCGGCATTCGCCGCGGGGCCGCTGGCGATCGCAGCCGGCCTCGCCGTGGGCTCCGACGGGCCGTTCTTTGCGTTCCTGGCGATCGCGACCGCGTACGGCTACCACCACGTCGTCCGACAGCATTGGGGGTTCCTCGCCCTCTACCGCGCGCGCGGGCGCGACCACGGCCGCGCCGGGTTCCTGATCGACAAGTGGGGCCTCTACCTCGGTTCCTGGGCCCCGTACTTCGGCTTCCTCGTCACGCACGAAAAAACGCGGCCGCTCATGGGGCTCGCGCCGTCCGCGCCGCCGTGGCTGGCGTGGCCATTCATGGCGATCTGGGGCCTCGCCACGGTCGCGATGATCACGAGCGGCCTCGTGTCTGGCTCCCGCGTCAAGACCGCCTACGCCGCGGTCGTGCTCGTGCTGCACGGCGCCGCCTACTTCGTCGTCGGTCGCTTCGAGCCGGTGTACTCGGCGTCGTCGGGCCCCGACGAAGACTTCTTGCTGCTGTCGGTGATGCTCTCGACGTTCCACGCGAGCCAATACGTGGCGCTCGTCTACCTCCACAACCGTTCGCGCTTCGGCGACGGCGGGGCCGGCGCCGCCTCTTGGATTAGCAGCAGCGTGGCGCGGTTCGCGCTCGTTTGTGGTCTCTTCACGCTCGCCTACCTGGCGATGGCCAGCTCGGCGGGCGTCTTCCCGGTGATCCGGAGCTTCGTCGGCGCCAAGATCGGCGACGTCTCGATCAACCGGGTCGCCCTCTCTCTTTGGTGGGGGCTGGCGCTCCATCACTACGTCCTCGATCAGAAGATCTGGCGTATCAAGGACGACCCCGAGCTGCGCCGCCACCTGGGGCTCGCGAGTTGATCAGGCTCTGGGAGGCCAGCCTCCGCCGGTACCGCGTCGGGCTCGCGCGTAAGAT
>CALKVR010000584.1 GCA_938004815.1 uncultured Polyangiaceae bacterium
GAAACGTGCCGCCGAAGTTGCCGGTACCCGAGAAGTCGCCGATCACCACGACGTTGCCCGATGGGTCGGTAGCGACGTTGTAGCCTCGATCGGTAGAAGACGAACCGTACCGCCTGCTCCACACATGATTACCGCTGGCATCCAGCTTCGCGATGAAGATCCCGCCACCGCCGAGGGGCCCGCCGCCGAAGTCGACCGTGGCTCGGACATTCCCGGTCAGGACGACGTTGCCGGCACTATCAGTCGCCACACCAAAGCCGGCGTCCGAAAGCACCGAGCCGAACCGCTTGCTCCACAGATGGTTCCCGGCGGAGTCGAACTTGACGACGAAGATGTCGCGATCACCCGCGCTGGTCAACGGGCCGCCGCCGAAATCGATGCTGCCCTCGAAATAGCCTGTCACGACCACGTTGCCGGCGCCGTCGGTAGCGAGCCGTTGCGCGGCCTGATCCTGCGAGTCGCCGAAACGATGGCTCCACAAGTGGGGCCCCGTGCAGAACGACGCCACGCCGTCGCAGTCATCATCGGATGCGGTCGCGCACGTTTCGGTAACGGGCAGAGTCTCCCCTGAGCAGACGCCGAAACCGAGGCCATGCCAGGCGCACGTCTGGCTTCCAGCGGCGCAGAGCCCTACCCCCTGGGTGCCGGTGGGTCCCGTGTAGCAAGGCTGGACCTCGCCCGGGACGCAGACACACCCCGCACCCTCTTCGTTGATCTGCCCATCGCAATCGTCATCCTGCAGGCTGTTGCATGTCTCGACTCCCGGGAGGATCTCGTCCACGCAAGGGCCGAGCGCCGTCCCTTCCGCGTTGCATAGGGCCGTGCCGGAGGCGCAGACGCCCACGCCTTGGGTGCCGGCCGGGCCCGTGTAGCAAGAGATCGCGGCGCCCGGGGAACAGAGGCACCCGGTACCTTCTTCGTTCACCTGACCGTCGCAGTCCTCATCCTCAGGCGTGTTGCACGTCTCGGCCCCAGGCGTGACCTCACCCATGCAGGCACCGAAACCGAGCCCGTCTGGATTGCATGACTGGGTGCCGCCGTGGCAAATGCCGACATCGAGCGTCGCCGCGTTCGCGGAGTAGCACGGCTGCAATGATCCGGGGATGCAGACGCAGTCGGGCCCCGTTTCGTTCGTCTGACCATCGCAGTCTTCGTCAGCCGGGTTGGCGCAAGTCTCCTGCGCAGGCAAAGTCTGCCCGAGGCACGTGCCAAAGGTCTGCCCAGTCGGGCTGCAGGTCCGCGTGCCCGCTGCGCAGAGCCCCACGCCTTCGGTGCCGACAGGACCGTCGTAACAGCTTGCGACAGCCCCTGGGACACAGACACAGCCAGGCCCCTCCTCGTTCTCGTCGCCGTCGCAATCCTCGTCGTCGGGCGTCTCACAGGTCTCGGTGCCGGGAACGACCTGTCCATCGCAGCTTCCGAACACGCCCTCATCGCCACAGAGGCGGGTACCGCCCTTGCAGAGGCCGACTCCCTCCGTCCCAGCCGGCCCGGTGTAGCAGGCCTGTTCGTCTCCCGGCGCGCATACCGCTCCCCCACCCAGACCTCCACCGCCTGCTCCTCCGGGACCGGACGGCTCGCCGCCCGCGCCGCCCTGACTGAACCCACCCTGCGCCCCGCCGCCCTGCGGCTGCACGTCGAAGAGGTCATCGACGTCGTCGCGGCAGCCGATGCAAGCGAGGATCGAGAGGAGTCTGACCGCGGTCGCGGTTGCCGTTCGTGACGTGGGAAAGGGGCGCAAGATCGGGCTCCTTGAAAGGTTGCGAAGGCCGGACCCTGGTCAGTGTGCAAGCTTCGCGAGGAATACGTCGTCGGACCCGCCGCTGACCAGCGGGCCCCCGCCAAAGTCGATGCTCGTGCTGAAAGCTCCGGTGACGAGGACGTTGCCCAAATTGTCGACGGCAACGCTCCGTGCGTATTCGTAGCCGTTGCCAAATCGCTTGCTCCAGACGTGGTCTCCCGCCGCATCGAGCTGCGCCACGAACACATCCGCGGAGCCGCTGCTGGAGAGCGGCCCGCCGCCAAAGTCGATCGTCCCGGTGAGATATCCGGCCACGACGATGTGATCCATCCCGTCGATCGCCACTCCTTGAGGTTCTTGGGCGCTCGCGTCGCCGAACCGCTTGCTCCAGATATGATTGCCAGCGGAGTCCAACTTCGCGAGGAACAAGTCCTCGTCGCCGGCGCTGGCCAATGACCCGCCACCGAAGTCGATCGTCGTGCTCGTGAACATCCCGGCGATAACGACATTGCCTGCGGTGTCTGCAGCGACGCCCTCGGCCCATTCGTAGGCAGCACCTCCGAATCGCTTGCTCCAGAGGTGACTGCCGGTAGGGTCCAGCTTCGCGACGAACACGTCAGTGCCGCCCGAGCTCGTCAGCGGGCCTCCCCCGCAGTCGATGGTGGTCACGAATCGACCGTAAACGAGGACATTCCCTGCTGGATCGACGGCGACCCCACCAGCATCGGCGATGCCGCCGTTGGCGAACCGCTGGCTCCACATGTGGTTGCCGGCGGCGTCGAGCTTGGCGACGAACACGTCGTAATCATTCACGCTGCTCGTGGTGAGCGGGCCTCCGCCGAAGTCGATCGTTCCAGTGAACTCGCCGACCAGGAAGACGCTACCGTCGGTGTGCGTAGCGAGGTCCTGAACCCAAGCGTCGTTCGCGTCGCCAAAGCGCTTGCTCCAGACGTGGCTACCGGAGGCGTCGAGCTTTGCGACGAAAACGTCGGTCGCTCCTGCGCTGACTAGCGGGCCGCCTCCGAGATCGGCGGTGCCTTGTAGAGCACCCGCAACGACGACGTTGCCGGCATCGTCGGCGGCGACAGCCCGACCGTGCTGCCCGTTCGCGTCCCCGAACCGCTTGCTCCACGCGTGGTTGCCCAGGGCGTCGAACTTTGCCAGGAAACCATCGTTGGAGCCAGCGCTCGCGAAGGTGGGCCCGCCGAGGTTGATGCTGCCCATGAAGGCTCCTGTCACGAGAACACTGCCGCTAGGATCGCTGGCGACGTCGATTCCCGACTGGGACGCCGTGTCGCCAAAGCGCTTGCTCCAGACGTGGGCCCCCGAGCATGCTGGCGTCACCCCATCGCAGTCCTCATCTGGCTCAGCTGCGCAAACTTCCGGCGAGGGGAGGACCTGTCCTGTGCACGCCCCGTAGCCGGTCCCCTGAGCGTTGCACATGTGGGTTCCCGCAGCGCAGACCCCGACTCCGACCGTTCCGGGGGGGCCGGTGTAGCAAGACGCGGTGGAGCTAGGCACGCAGACGCACCCATCGCTTGCCTCGTTCACCTGTCCGTCGCAGTCTTCGTCCTGAGAGGTATTGCAAAGCTCCGCGGTCGGCGTGACTTCGCCGTTGCAGGGGCCATAGCCAAGACCGTCCGCATCGCAAGTCTGCGTACCACCGTGGCAGACGCCGACGCCGTTGGTGGTCGGACTTCCGGAGTAGCAAGCCTGCGAAGCGCCCGGGACACAGGCGCAGTCGGTCCCCTCCTCATTCGTCTGACCATCGCAGTCTTCATCGCCCGCGACGCCGCATGTCTCCGGCGAGGGCGTGACTTCGCCCGAGCACGGTCCGAACCCGAGGCCGTCCGCGTGGCAGGTATGCGTGCCCTCCGAGCAGAGCCCCACTCCGAGCGTGCCGACGGGGCCCGTGTAGCAGTCCTGGATCGACGCGGGGACGCAAACGCATCCCGCGCCTTCCTCGTTGACCTCACCATCACAGTCCTCATCGTCCCAAGACAAGCAGGTCTCATCGGTGGGCAAGACCTGTCCGTCGCAGCTCCCGAAAGCCGTGCCCTCGGGGTTGCACGTCCGCACCCCAGCCGCGCAAACGCCAACCCCATCCGTTCCGGTGGGGCCCTCGTAGCAAGGCACGGTGTCGCCCGGAGTGCAGTCACCGCCACCCTCTCCCACACTCGAAGAAGTGGCGCCGCCCATCCCTTGATGACCACCACTGCCGCCGGCTCCAGAGGCGGGGCCGCTCCCCGTGCTCCCCTCTGCTCCGCCTCCTCCGGTTCCAAAGCTCACGTTCGGGTCGCTTCCGCAGCCAATGGTTGCAACAACGACTCCGAAGACAAGTCCAAGCGATGCGCCGTGGCGCGTGGATCGAGACTGGCGGTTCATGTCGTTGGGCACTTTGCTTTCAGACTAGCGCAGTCAGAGCTAAGGCGCGATGCCGCCCCAACCCGCGCAGCTCCGCCGCGTGCTCGCATCCAACGAGGGAGTCCGCACGAAGCCTCGAGCGTGTTGCAGGGCCCCCTGCAAAGAGTCGGGGCGAGAGGATTTGACCGAGCCCTGTACGGAGTCCGCGTA
>CALKVR010000585.1 GCA_938004815.1 uncultured Polyangiaceae bacterium
CGCCCCGCCGACGCCGAACAGGACCCACGCCGAAGGGTGCACCTCGCCGCCGGCGGCTGGCGGGGCCGGCGCGACGGGCGGGGGCTCGGTAGCGGGCGGCGGCGCGACGGGGACCGCGGCGGGCGGAGGGGGCTCGGAGGACGCCTCCGGCTCGAGCTTGGGGATCTGCACGATGAGCGTCGACGGCCCGCGGGGAACTTGGACGTCGGTCGACCACGGCTTGTGACCAGGCGCGCGCGCCTCGACCCTGTGCGGCCCGGGATCGATCGGGAGCTTGGCGCCCGGCGCGCCGAACGGCTTGCCGTCGAAGAGGATCGACATGTCGGCGACCCCGCCCTCGACCCTCACCGTGATGTGCGACAGCTCGAGGGCGAGCGCCTGCGCCTGCTCGCGCGCGAACTTGGCGCGCTCGGCCTCTCCCCGCTTGTCGGCGATGTTCGCCGCCTCGGTGAACTCGGCCCACGCGCTCGCGGTCCGGCCCTGCTTCTGGTGACAGACGGCGAGGTTGAGGAGCGTTCCGAGCTTGTGCTCGATGCGCTGGCTCTCTTCGAAGCGGCGGCACGCCTCGTCGACGACGCCCTTCTCGAACAGGTCGCGGCCCTGCTGAAAGAGCGCCTCGGCCCGTGCCTTGTCGCTGGCGCTCTGCGCGGACGCGTGCGCGGACCAGAGGAGGCACAACGCGCCGGCCACCAAGCGACGATTAGTCACGTGTCTCGAGCAGACCTTTCTTCGACGGCACGGCGGTCGACGGCGGCGGCGCACCGCGCGCGGGCGCACGTGGAACGCTCGGAGGCTCCGGGGGCGCCGTTGTCGCGCTGGCCGCCGAAGGCGCGACCTCGGGGACATCGGCCGAGGGCTCGGCCGCGGCGCGGGACGCCTCGTCGACCGCGACGACGGGCACGACGACCGCGGCCGAAGCCGACGCCGTCGCGCTCTCTGCGCTGGGCGCAGTGGCGTTCGCGGCCGTCTCGCTCGTCGCGGGCGGGCCGCTCTTCATCAGCCACAAGCCTCCGACGGCGGCGAGCGCGACCGCCGCGATCACGGCCGGCATCGCCCACCGGCCACCGGGAGAAGCGGCGCGACCGACGGTCATGTTCGTGTCGGTCGGGGGCGACGGGGTCTGCGCCGGCCGCATCGACGAGAGCTTGGTCGCCGCCATGGCATCGGGCTCGCGGGGCGCCGCCGATGGCGCCATGGCGGGCTCGACACGCGTCACCGCGGTCGCCGACCCGCCCGGTGTCGGGGCGCGCGCGGTGGCGGGCAGGGCATCCGGGGCGGCGGAGCGCAGCGTCCCATCGGGGGTGCGCGCGGCGGCCGCGCCATCGAGGTGGGTCGAGGGCGGCGCGTGCTCGAGCTCGATGACGAGGGCCTGAACCCGCTTCGAGGCGAACGGCGCCAGCGCCTTCATCATCTCGCGCGCGGACGAGAAGCGCTCGTCTCGCCGCTTGGCGAGCGCCCTGGCGACGGCGTCGTCGAGCTCGGGCGGCGCGTCGGGGCGCAGCTCGCGCAGGGGCGCGGGCGGAGCGTTCAAGATCGCGGCCAGGATCTCGCCGGAGTTGTCGCCCGTGAAAGGATACGAACCTGTCAGCATCTCGTAGAGGATGAGCCCCATCGCCCAGATGTCGGTGCGGGCGTCGACGCTCTTGGCGCTCGCGACCTGCTCCGGCGACATGTACCGCGGCGTCCCGAGCATCGCGCCCGCCGAGGTCGTTGCGCCTGCTTTGAGCCCGCGATCAGCCGTGTCGTCGACGACCTTCGATATGCCGAAGTCGAGGATTTTGATCCGCGGGGGTGCGCCCGGTCGCTCGACCAGAAACAGGTTCGACGGCTTGAGATCGCGGTGCACGACGCCGAGCGCGTGGGCCGCCTCTACCCCGGCGAGCGCCTGGATGGCGAAGTCGACCGCCTGCGCGATCGGCAAGCGCTTGTGCTCCTCGAGGAGCGCGTCCAGGTCGCGCCCGTCGAGGTACTCCATCACCATGAACGGAGTGTCGTCGGGGAGCGTGTCGACGTCGGTGACGCGCGCCACGTAGTCACTCGCGATCTTGGCGGCCGCGCGGGCCTCGCGCATGAAGCGCTGAGCCGCCTCGCGCCGATCGGCGAGCTCGGGCCGCATCACCTTGATCGCGACCGGCTGATCGAGCGCCTCGTGGTGCGCGCGCAGGACCGCCCCCATGCCGCCGGCGGCGAGGAGCTTCTCGACGCGGTACTTCTTCGCGATCAGCGTGCCCGGCGGGAGCGAGAGGGTTTCCTCGAGAGACGCGGCCGCCATCGAGACGCAGGATAGCCCAGGACGCACGGCTAGGGCTGGCAGTTCTCGGTGACCGCGCACGGCCCGGTCGACTCGATCGATTGAGGCCCCTGCGACATCGCACACACGACTTCACACGGCCCCCCGCCGCACTGCACCACCGTACTGTTGGGGTCGCAACCACCGTTCGAGCACTCGACGCGGCAGGGGCCGTCACCGCACTCGATCGTCGCCATGCCGCACGCCGGTATCCCGTCGCAGACGACCGTGCAGGCGCCGGGGCCAGCCGGACACTTGATCGTCTTGCCGCCGCAGCCGTTGGGGCCGCAAGTGATCGTGCAGTCCGAGCGGACGTCAGTGACGTCTCCGCACGAGACCTCGGCCCCCGGGCAAGCCGCGCCATCGGCGCAGGCGACGTTGCAGACCTTGCCGGCGCACGTGCCGTCGCACTTGCCGGGCTGGGGCAGGCAGTCGAGCGGCGCGCCCGGCTTGGGGCAGGCGCCCCCGCCGCCTCCGCCCGTGCCACCCGTGCCACTGTCGCCCGTCTCGAGCTCGGAGAGCCCGGACACGTACTGGCACCCCGCGACGAGCACGAAAGCGAGCCCGCTCGCAAGAACGCGGACGACGTCGAGACGCATGATCGGCATCGATGGAGATGCGAGCTCGTGTGAGCTCGTTCAGCGTAGGAGAACGTAACCGATCATGCCTAGGATGCCGTCCCCCAAAAGGGAGCACGGAGGCGTTATGGGACTCTTGGATTCGATGTTCGGTGGCGGGACGAGGCTCGAGATGACGCTCGATACGCCGCAGGCGTCTGCGGGCGGCGTCGTCGGCGGCAAAATCGCTCTCTGGGGCGGGAAAAAGCCGCTGAAGGTCACCGAGGTCACGGTCAAGCTGCTCTACGTGTGCGTGACGGCGAAAGACGACTCGCCGCTACCCGACATCGACACCCGCGTGCTGCTCACGCAGACCGTGGCCGCGGGCGAAGAATTGCCGCCCGGGGCGCAGAAGCAGTGGCCGTTCCGGTTCACGGTGCCTCACGGCACCGAGACGACCGCCCACAACGTTTCGTACAAGGTGCTCGCGAGCGCCGACATCCCCAGCGTGAAAGACCCGGGGGCCGACGCCGAGCTCCGCGTGGTCGACGCCGACGAGGACGAGCACCGGCTCCTGCCGCTCGAAGAGGTGTACGGCCGGTTCCCCGGCCTGCGCAGCACGAACGAAGAAGAGCTCTGCGAGGCGCTCCGCGATCTGTTCCTCGCCTGTTACTCCGAGGGTGCGCAGTTCATGGAGATCGAGCCCTACGTGGCCGACATGATGCGGCGCGGGACGGTGGGCATCCGCCGCTCGGCGCTCGAGGCGTGGGCCAACCTCGTCGACAACCGCGTCAAGCCGAACCATCTCGAGACGCTCTACGCGGTCGCCAACATCCCGGGCCTCGACCAAGAGACGTTCGACCAGGTCGTCATCGCCGCCTGCAAGTTCGCCGAAGAGGGCGCTTACCACCTCGTGCAGCAGCTCGCCCAGCACAGCGACCCGCACGTGCGCAAAGAGGTGGCGTCGAACCTCCGCTTCAACGCCGCCGAGAAGTTCGCCGGCAAGCGCGAGCTCGTGATCCAGCTCGCGCAAGACCCCGACCCGTCGGTCCGCGCGGCCGCCATGGGCACCTTCTCTTGCTTCAACGACGACCAGCAGATCATGTACGGCGTCGCCAACCAGATCGATCGCGATCAGAGCCCGGCCGTCCAGGCGGCAGGCATCTCGACGCTCGCCCTCGCCCACCACCACGGCATGGCCGATCTCATCTTTCAGGTCTACGACAAGCACCTCGCCAACCCCAACGTGGAGGTGCGCAAGGAGATCGCCTCGTGCCTGCACTGGCTCCCGAAGCGCGACGTGCAGCGCGTCTGGGGGCTCGTGCAGCGCCTCGCACAAGATCAGGACGAGGACGTGCGGTCGGCGATGGCGTTCCAGTTCTGCAACCTCTCCGACTTCCCGCAGCTCTTGCCGATCGCGCAGCAGGTCGCCCAGAGCGATCCGTCGGCCGACGTGCGGCGTGAGGCGCTCGGCGGGATGGCGAGCATGATGAAGCCCGAGCAGGCGGCCGCGCTCTACGGACAGGTGCTCGCCGCCGACCAGAGCCAGGAGACGGGCTGGGCGGTCCTCAACGGGCTTCGCCACCACCGCGAGCACCCCCAAGCAAAGAAGCTCCTGACCCAGCTCGCCAACGCGCCCTACGAGGGCCTCGCCAACGCGGCGCGTGAAGAGCTGACGACGCGCTGACGAGCTACGCCGTGACCGCGCCCTCGGGGATCGAGGCTTGACGCCTCGGGGGCGCGATCGCTCCGGCCAAGCGCTGGTAGATGATGGCCTCGCCCGCGACGTAGACCGCGAGCGCGACGAACGCGCCGACGCAGAGGCACGTCGCCGACAGGACGATCACGACCATGGCCGCGAAGTCGTAGACGACGAGGTCGGTGCGGCGCCCCTCGGTCGCACGCCAGCTCGCCCGGAGCGCCTCGACCACGTCGCGACCGTCGAGCGCGAAGTACGGCGCGAGCCGGGTCGCCTGGACGAAGACGATGAACGGCAAGAAAGAGAGCACGAGCGCGCCGACGGCGAGCCACATCGCCAGCTGCTGGTAGCTGGTGAAGACGTAGACGAGGGCGGCGGGCGCGAGAGGCACGACCAAGATCGCGACCGCGCCGAGGGCGCGCGCCAGATCGGCCAGGATGACGTGGGGGGCGCGGCGCAACGCGCGGACGACCTCGTCGAGGAGCCGCGGGCGTTCGCCCGTCGCCGAGGTGACGTAGAGGCCGAGCACCACCGAGCGAACGACGAGCCCTATCAAGCCGCCGAGCGGGACGAGGAAGCCGAGCCCGATCTGCAGCACGTAGAGGCCGAG
The DNA here is from genome assembly GCA_938004815.1 of uncultured Polyangiaceae bacterium. Classification (GTDB taxonomy): domain Bacteria; phylum Myxococcota_A; class Polyangia; order Polyangiales; family Polyangiaceae; genus Xiheicaenibacterium. Next base: position 5,157 of record CALKVR010000585.1, read on the forward strand.
CGGAACGGCGAGCAGGTACCACCAGCGCAGCTTGAGCAGCTCCCACCCCGATCGCAGCACCTCGCCCGCCTCGAGGCCGCTCGACCCGCCCTGCATGTCGCGTAGACCGTCGGCGGGCACGAGGCTGGCCGCGTAGAGCGCGGGGAGCGCCGTGCCGATGAGACAGAGCACGATGGCGACCGACCCCGTGATGACGAACTCGTCGAGGCTCAGCAGAACGGGCAGGTGGTCGATGAAGTACACCTTCGGATCGAGGGGGAAGGCCCAGACGATGAGGCTCTCGCAGACGCCGTATCCCAAGAGGAGGCCGAGCGCCGTACCCATGCCGCCGATGAAGAGGCCCTGGTAGAGGAAGATGCGCAGGACGGCGGTGTCGGTGGCGCCCATCGCCTTGAGGACGCTGATCTCCTTCTTCTTGTCGAGGACCACCATGATCAGGGTCGCGACCACGGTGAACGCCGCGACCAGGATGATGAGAGCGAGGACACCGCTCATCATCACCTTCTGGATGAGGAGCGCGGTGAAGAGGCCGCGGTTCAGCTCTTTCCAGTCCATCGTGCGGTACGAAGACGGCGGCACGACCTTCTTCACCGCGTCGACGACCTCGTCCGACTCCTCGATGTCCTCGATCTTCATCTCGACGCCGGTGACGGTGTCGCCCTCGTCGTAGAAGACCTGCGCCTCGTAGAGGTCGGTGTAGACGAGCTTCGAGTCGTACTGGTCGAAGCCGGCTTCGAAGAGCGCCATCACCCGGAAGTTCTTGGCCACCGCCGGCTTGACGGCGCCGCCCGAGAACTGAAAGCCGATCGTGGGCGACGTGACGGTCACGCAGTCGCCGAGCTCGAGCTTCAACGTCTCGGCGAGGGCCTTGCCGATGACGATCCCGGGGAGCTTCTTGACGAGCTCTTTGTCTTCGCACTCGTCGGTCTCGACCTCGGGCGGCAGATCGTCTTCGTCGGGGAGCTGGCTCTTGTAGCCGCCGTCGGGCGTCGCCTCTTTGCCCTTCTCTTCGGCGCCGTCTTCTTCGGCGCCCTCTTTTTCGGCGCCGTCTGCTTCGGCGGCCTCCGAGCCCTGGAGCTGCGTCCCGCCGCCAATCGTCCCGATCCCGTCGTCCTCCGGCACCGGGGGGGCCGAGCCTTTCGGCGCCTTGTCCCGGTTCTTCATCTCTTCGCGCAGCCAGTCGGGCGCGCCCGCGTCGGGATCGCTCGCCCCGCCGTCGGGGAAATCACTGGGAACGGGCCTGGGCGG
>CALKVR010000586.1 GCA_938004815.1 uncultured Polyangiaceae bacterium
GTTGAAGCCGCCCCAGAACACGATGCCGGCGATGAAGCCGCCGATCACGAGGAAGCCCAGGCTGAAATGACGGCTCGGGCGGCGGATCGTCGCCCAGTAGCGCTTCGCCGCCTCGACGAGCCCGCGGCAGACGGCGAGGCCGAGCCCCGTCCCCTTGCCTACCTCTTTGGTGGTCACGAAGGGCTCGAAGAGCTTGTCGCGGACGGAGACGGCAACACCCGGGCCGTTGTCGTCGACGAATATCGTGACGGTATCGTCATTCTTTTCGGCGCGCACGGTCACGGTGCCGCCGGGGCGCGGCACCTCGTCGGCCGCGTTCAGGATCAGGTTCAAGAGCACCTGTTGCAGGCGCTCGGCCGAGATCGCGACGTCCGGCAGGCCCTTGGGGACCTCGTTCGCGACCGTGATCTCGCGCAGCTCTTTCTGGGGGGCGAGGAGCGCGAGCACCTCGTCGAGCACCGCGGCGGCGCCGCACCTGCCTCCCTCGGGAGCATCGGCGCTGCGGGTGCGCGAGAAAGTCAGCAGATCGCGGAGCACGCGGTGGATGCGCTCCGTCTCTCGCTTCATACGAAGGAGCACGTCCTTGCGCTCCTCGGGGGGCAGATCGACGCCGAGCAAGAGCTCCTCGAGGCCGACGAGGGCGGCCAAGGGGTTACCGATCTCGTGCGCCATGCCCGCGGCCAGCCTGCCTACGCTCGCGAGCCGCTCGGTGCGGATGAGGCTCTCTTGTGCGCTCGCGAGCTCCTCGGTCGTCTTCTCCAGCTCTGCGACCTTGGCCCGCAGCGCCTCTTCGTCGTTCAGCAGACGCGCCGTCATCTCGCTCAGGCTCACCGAGAGCCGGTGGAGCTCGGCCGCGCCGAGGTCGGGCAGATCGAGCGAGCGTGAGCCACCGGCGACGCGACCGGCCGCGCTCTCGAGCGCCACCACGGGGCGCACGACGAGCCGTGTCAACGCCAGGTAGGTGAAGACGAGGAGCGCGAGCGCCACGACGCCGGTGTAGAGGCCCACCAGCCGAACGAGCGGCGCCCGACCCGCTTCGGACTCGAGCGAGACGACGAGGCCGCAGGTCGCGGCCGCGCCCGGGACGACGACCAAGAGCACCGCGCCGTCGGGGTGATCCATGACCTGCGCGACCTCTTTGCGAGGGACCACCGTCTCGGGGAGCAGCTCGCGCGTGCCTGCCACGACGGTTTGGCGCCCGCTCGGATCGTAGATCGCCAGCGCGATGACGCCGCCCTCCGAGAGCTGCGCGTCGAGGAGCGACGAGACGTCGCCGCGCTCCGCCGACGAGAGCACGTGGCCCGCGACCGCGCGCCCGAGATCACGCGCCGCGCCGCGGCGGGCGTTCGCGAGCGACGCTTCGGCGAGGCGCGCGACCGCGAAGTACAAGGGGACGAACGCGACGGCGAGCAAGGCGCCGAGCGCGATCAAGAGCTGGAGCCTCAGACCGAGGCGCAAACCCACCCGCTCGCGAGAACCACGCCGACGAGCATACCGGCTGCGAAACTCTGCAGGAAAGTCGGTACGAAAGTGGGCCGATCGGGCGCGGGGATGGTAGCCGCATCTTGCAACGATGACCCCGCTCGGCCGGGCTGCCTTGACCATCCGTCGCGCCCTCCGCGGCGCGGCCGTTCTGACGGCGGCCCTCGGCTTGGCCGCCGTCGTCGTGCTCGACGCCATCAGCCCGTGGCCTACCGTGTACGCGGCGGTGGTTGGTGTCGTGCTCGCGATCGTGCTCGCGCGGGGGCTGTCTCGCCTCCTGCGGGGCAAGGACCCCAGCCTGATCGCCGAGCTCGAGCTGGGCGCGGTCGCGATGGTCGCGACGTACTGGCTGGTGCTCCGAGCCGATCGCTCGCTCACCGGCGACACCTACCCCGCGGTCTTCGTGTGCTTGGCGGTCGTGAGCGCGTTCGCGCGCCCCGCCGCCGCTCTCGCCTCCCTCGCGCTCGGCGTCGGCCTCGACGTGGCGGTGCGAACCGTCGCGTTCGGCGAGCCGAGCCCCGTCGGGGTGCTGCCCCACGCGGCGTTCATGATCATCTTCACCGGGCTCAACTCGGCCGTCCTGCGGACCGAGGTGGCGCGCCTCCGCAGCGCGTCGGCGACGCGTCTCGGCGAAGAGATCGAGCGCGTGCGCACCGAGGCGCGGAGCTTTCGCCTGCTGGGGGCGCCCGACACCAAAGAGATCGCGCGGCCGTCGGACGACGACGATCGCCTGTTGGTCTCGGGCGTCGAAGAGATCCACCAGTCGGTCCTCTTCGCGCTCCGCCTCGTGCACGAGACGCTCGGCCTCCACACCGCCATGCTGCTCTGGAAGAACGACGCCGGCACCCACCTCCGCGTGAGCGAGCTCGCGTCGGACGCGACCGAGCTCGTCGACGGGCCGTTTCTGGCCGGCGACGGCGTCTTCGGCGCTGCCCTCTCACGGGGTGCCGTGCTGAACCTGTCGGACCTGAAGCCGACCTACAACCTGCCGTACTACGCGGGCGACTGCCCCGTGCGGAACGTGTGCGTCGTGCCCGTTCACGAGCACGGCCGGGTCCGCGGTCTCTTGGTCGCCGATCGCATCGCCGACCGCCCGTTCACGCCACGCGACGAGGCGCTCCTCGAAGAAGCGTCGCGCTACGCGGTGCGCGCGATCCACAACGAGCGCGTGTTTCTCCAGCTCGAGCGCGCCAAGGTCGAGCAGGGCAAGCTCTACCGCGCCGCCGAGACCCTCGGCGCCGCCAAGTCCGAGGCCGAGGTCATCGACGCCGGCGTGCGCAGCGCGCGCGAGATCACGAGCGTCGACTACGCGGCGCTCACCCTCTACGACGAGGCGACTCGGGTGCACGAGATCCGCGCGACGAGCGGCGACTTCGCCGACGGCGACGGCACCGCCAAGACCGGCGGTCGTTTCCGCCAGAACACCGGCCTCGTCTCGATGGCGCTCGAGAACCGTCACCCGCTCCCCTACCGCGGCGCCTACGACGAGAAGAAGCAGGTCGTCTTCACCAAGCACCTCGTTCCGCCGACGATGCCGAGCATCTTCGTCTTGCCTCTCGTCGCGCACGAGCGGCCGCTCGGCACGCTCGTTCTCGGGTCGCGCCGGCGCGGAGCGTTCGGCGACGCCGTCCGCGGCACGCTCGAGGTCCTCGCCAGCCACATGGCCGTCTCGCTCGAGGGCGCGCGCCTCGTGCGCCGCCTCGAGGAGCTCGCCACGACCGATGGCCTCACGGGCCTCTTGAACAAGCGCGCCATGCTCGAGGTAGCCGAGCAGAAGCTCCTCGCCGCCAAGCGCTTCGGGCGCCGCCTCGCGGTGCTCGTCACCGACATCGACCACTTCAAGAAGGTCAACGACACCTACGGCCACGATGTCGGAGACGTCATCATCCGCGGCCTCGGCGAGATCCTCCGCCGCGCGAAGCGCTCGACCGACGCGGTGGCGCGGTTCGGCGGCGAAGAGTTCGTCATCATCTGCGAAGAGACCGACGAGGCGGGCGCCACCCTCCTCGGTGAGCGCGTGCGGCAAGAGCTCGAGCGGACCACGTTCGTGGCGGGCGGCCCGGGCGAGAGCAAGACCGTCTCGGTCACTTGCTCGGTCGGCATCGCCACGTTCCCCGAAGCGGGCGGCACCTGGGAGAGCCTCTTCAAGGCCGCCGACCAGGCGCTCTACGCCTCCAAGCAGGCGGGTCGAAACCGCGTCACGGTAGCGGCCGCGGACAAGTCCCACGCCGCCTGATCGACCGAGCAGGCGCCGGGCGCCTTGCGCAAACGGCCGGGCGGGCGCATTTTCACGGGGCCATGGCCGAAGAGAAGAAGCCGACCGAAAAGGCGAAAGAGTCCCTCGAGAAGGGGTTCAAAGAGATGTTTCGTGCGGCCGAATCGGTCGCCGACAAGCTCAAGCGCGAGACGCAAAAGACCGGCGGTTTGACCAAGGCCTTCGACGACGCGGGCCGAGAGATCGTCCGCGCCGCCTCCAACGTCGCGACCTTCGTCGGCAGCGAGCTCCAAGAATGGGGCAAGAAGGCGCAGGACGCCGCGGGTGGGCCCCCGGGCCCTCACGCGGAAACGCATCACCCGGCGGCCTACGGGCCCAACACCGAGCAGGCGGCCCACATGTCGAAAAAAGATCCCTCCGTCACCGGCGAAGAATCCTGGCCCAAGACCCGCGAGGAGTACGAAAAGACGTACGAGAGCGAGGGCAACGATTGGCCGCGCTCGCGCGACGAGTACATCCGCCGCTTCGGCCGTCCGCCGACACCCAAGACCAAGGATCCGGGCTTCCGGATCGCGACCGACAAGTAAGGCCGACCAGCGATGCTCCTCCGCGCGGTCACGAGCCCGATCGCAGCCTCGTTCGACCGGCTCGTCGCGCGGGCCATCACCGGCAGGAGCGGCACCGCGCGCAAGAGCTCGCGGGCCGAGTCGCTCGGCCACGGCGAGCGCGTGCGGGCGCTCGAGACGATCGAGGCGCTCTACGCGCGCGTCGCGCTCGATGACGTCGATGGCTTTTTCGGCGCGCCGCGGGTCGCCGAGCCGCAGCTCTCGTCGGTCGGCGCGCTCGGCGGCGCTCGCACCCGTACGCAGATCGTCGATGCGACCTGGCCATCCGACGTCGCTACGTTCTCGGCCGAGCTCGGCGAACGCTTCGCGTCGACGCGGCAGAACCACGCCGCCGTCGCGCGCCTCTACCTCGGTGAGGGCAAGGGCCGCTCGGCCGCCATCCTCATCCACGGCTACCGCGGCGGGCAGCTCACGTTCGAGGAGCGGGTGTGGCCGGTGCGCTGGTTGGTCGATCACGGTGTCGACGTCGCGCTCTTCGTCCTCCCGTTCCACGGCGTACGCGCCGCACCCGGCACGGGTCCGCGCTTTCCTTCGAGCGATCCGCGGTTCACGAACGAGGGGTTTCGCCAAGCGATCGGCGATCTCCGGGGCCTCGTTCGTTTCTTCAAGCACGGGCGAGAGGCCCCGCACGTCGGCGCGATGGGCATGAGCCTCGGCGGCTTCACGGTCAGCCTGCTCGCGACGGTCGAGCCCGAGCTCGATTTCGTCGTGCCGATCATTCCGCTCTGCTCGTTCGCCGACGTCGCCCTCGCCGCGGGCCGGCTCGTCGGCTCCGAGGCCGAGCAGCGCCTCCAGCACGAGCTGCTCGAGCGAGCGCACCGGGTGATCAGCCCCGTCGCGCGGCCGTCGCTGGTTCCGCGAGAGGCATCGCTGGTCGTCGCAGGCGAGGCCGATCGCATCACGCCGATCGCCCACGCACGTCGGATCGCATCCCACATGGGCGCAGAGCTCGTGGCGTTCCCTGGCGGGCACCTCCTCCAGTTCGGCCGATCGGAGGGGTTCCGGGCGGTCGGCCGGATGCTGCGCGCGCGCGGCGTCTTCCGCTGACGGCGCATTTCGCGCTCTCTTCTCGGAGCCTGGTCACGAAACGGGGCACCGGCGCTACCATGCTCCCGATGCGGCTCGCTCTCTCGCTCGCTCTCGCCTCTGCCGGCTGCGCGGCGGCGTCATCCGGCGGCCACACGCCTGCGGCCGAGACCGCCATCATCGACGCCGTGTCGGTCGAGGTCCCGGCCCCGACCGCCGCGGCCGAGCCGACACGCACCGAGCTCCTCGCGCGCACGTCGATTCTGCCGGGCAGCTACGCGCTGACCGTCTCGTCGAGCGACCGCCACGGCTGCTCGCGATCGTGGCAGTCGGTTCACAACAGCGCGAAGGCGCGGCTCGAGGTGGGCGGCGGCTCGGTCACCCTC
>CALKVR010000587.1 GCA_938004815.1 uncultured Polyangiaceae bacterium
CTTCGGCTCTGCGCGAGGTCGGCGAGCGCCGGCTTCGCCAGGGCGACCCCGCGTTCGGTCCCCTCCAGCGAGCGGCGCATCTCGACGACCGGTGCCACCAAAAAGGCCTCGCCTCTGTCGTCGACGAAGGGCGCTCGTCGCGTTCGCTGGATACCCGCCTGCAGCGAGAGAGCGGTCTCGAGCATCGTCGCCCCAATCGACGTTCGCGCTCCTGCGCCGAGGATCTTCATACGCCCGACCTCGGTCGATGGTTCAGCTCTCGCAGCACGGCCCGCTCGTGGCGATCCGGAATCAGGGGTCCACAGACGAAGCGCAATGTCAGAGAAACGCGGTCGTCGGCGGGGCGCAACCGAACGATGTCGACCTCGGGCCGCAGGATGTGATCGCCGTAGGTCACGCGAAACAACAGCCGCGGGAGCGCGCCGCACACCTCGCCCGGGACGCCCACGTTCTCGAGCCGAACGGGCTCGCCTCCGCGCAGCGCTGGTCGAATCACCGCATCGTCCGGCGCGACGTCTTGGGCCCGCGGATCGAAGTCCTCCGGCACGAGCGGCGCTCGCTCGGCAGCCCAGCGAGCGTCATACGTTCCCGCTCGATCGAGCCGCGGCGACTGATCGCGCGGGAGTGGCTCGAGCGCGTGGGCCGATGTCTGCGCGTCACGAGCGAAGGAGAGCGACCAAGAGCCGATCGCACACGACGCGGGCTCCGCCACGATGGTCCCTTCACAAAGGACACTCGTTCCCGTTCTTTCGAGGGCGACGTCTGCCGGAACGATCAGCACGCCATGCGCGTCGTAACGATCGGCGAGGGCGAGCGTCGCCTGATCGGCGGCCGGGCGCGCGGACCGGAGCTCTGCCGTCACTTTTGCGATGACGACGAGCCATTCATCCCCATCTCGGTCCAGCAGCACCAGATCTTGCGCTGGGAAGCGGGTCAAGTTGACCAACCTCACCGCGCGTCAGCCTCCTCCTGGGGCGGCCCGAGCTCCCAGAGCGCCCGCGGGCGCGACCGGGGCTCGAGCAAGCCGTCCGGCACCTCCAAAGCGGAGCGCGCATCGCCCGTGGTGATCCCATGCAACCAGTGGAGGGTCGCTGGCGCCGAGGCCGCGGGCGAACGCTCGAGCTCGACGCCCAAGTGGCGCCGCGTGCGCCGCTCTTGAGCCAGCCCCTCAGCGAGCGCCCGTGCGACCGCTCCGTTGGGCTGGACCCCTCTACCGTCGTCGCGAAGCGCTCCAGAGATGCTACGCGCGGGCCACACGCCGCTCATCGTATGGAGCGCGCGCATGGCCTCAAGACCAAGCGGCTCCGGGCCTCGCTCGACCATGCCCGCGAGCACGGCCGCTTGTTCGGCAACGCCCAGCATACCCAAGCAAAAACCGAGCTCGGCGGTCGGAGCGGCAAGTGCTCGAGCCCCGACCCGACGGGCCGTGACGGCGTTCCCGAAGACGGCCATCACCCGGACCGCATACGGCCGATCGAAGATCGCGTCCCCGAGCACCGTGTCGACGAGCGCTGGGAAAGCGTCGCGTTCGACGCTCTTGGCGCAGGCGAGCCCGAGCACGAAGAGGGCGTGCGCCACCGCGCCGACGGGCTGATGGGGCTGAGGTTTGCCGAACGCCAGCTTCAGACATGCGGCGAGCACCGCATCGCTCGAGGTGAGATGCCTAGCGGCCCGCAGGGCGAACAACACACTCGGCGAGGTGGCCTCCAGGTGAGGCAAGAGGGTTGCTGGCTCGAGGAGCTCGTGCCGCCCGAGCGCCTCGAGCGCGATCGGATGACCCGGGCTCAGACGGAGCGCGATCTCCCGCGGCACATCGCGAGCCGCCTGGGCAATCACGCCTTCGCACCGAGGTCGGATCGCGAGGCAGCCACCGCTATCGACGGCGCTCACGCCGCTCAGGTAGAGGAACGCGCGCGTCGACGCGAAGCACTCGGAGCGGAGAGGCGACGCCATCCGGAGGGCGGCCTCGCGAATGGACGCTTCGCGCCGAAGTGCGAGCCCGCGCAGCAGAGCATCGATCCGTTGGTCGAGCTTCCGGACATGGGAGGGGTCGAGTCGCTTGTCGAACACGAGCGCCGGACGGCGCAGCCAAAGCCCCTCGAGCGTGTCGAGCTGTTCCTCGACGAGCCGGAGCGGCAGGTAAGGCGCCTCTTCGAAGCTCATCGCTCGAACCGCGACAACCACGCGGCCGTCTCCTCGGTGTTGAAGTTGTTGCGCTGCTCGTTCGGTCCACCGAAGTGCAAGCGCCAGCGACCCCTGTACGCCGTGCCCGAGCGAATGGGCGCAAGGGCGCGGCCCACCTCGTAATAGAGCGGCAAGTCTTCGCCAGCGTTGACGTCACCCAGCAGCGGCCGCGGGCCAGCCTGGATGGCGATCCCTTCGAGGACTTCGTGAAAGACGATTTCGCGACTCAGTGTCTTTCGCAGCTTCGTGGCTCCTCCGAGCTTCTTCAAGAACGTCTGGTGAACGAACGTGACCCAGTTGCTGGTGGGGATGCCATCGAGGCAGCTTGCGCGCTCGAAGGTCTCAGGAAAGTCGAGACCCTGAAAGCGGGCACAAGCGGCGTACATGTGACCATGGTAGAGAGGCCGCTTGCTCGTTGCTGGCAGGCTCAACGAGAGACCCAAGGTGCCGTGCCGCACCTCGGTCGTTTGCGCGAACTCGAGCGCTTCGCCGAGCAGGCTCTCGAGAGGCGACTCGCCTCTCCCAGTCCAAGAGAAGCTATCGAGTTGCTCGTCGACTTTAGCCGACGCACCAAGCATTGCACTGAAGTGGAGGGCGCCAGCGTCGCGCGCGCGGTCCCCGGAGTGCACATTCCAGTAGGCGAGTTTCTTTGGGGTCGCCGCGAGGGCCCTAGCTGGGAAGTCGCGGTACCGATCTTCAAACGGACGCAGACGCTCGACATTGCTGTCGTACCACCACTGCAAGTCAGGGTCGGCACGCTCGAGGAAGTGCTCCCAGAGTTTGAGCACGGCCTCCCTCTCACCTCTGGCTTTGGCGCGGACGTACAGATTCGCACCGAGCACGCGGCGCAACGGCACGTCGACCTTCTCGATCTCCTCGATGTACTTGGGGTGGTCCCGCGGCAGCCACTTCTTCGGCTTGGGGCGCGTCGACTTCTTGGCGATCATCGCTCGAACCGCGCCAGCCAAGCGGCCGTCTCCTCGGTGTTGAAGTTGTTGCGCTGCTCGTTCGGTCCGCCGAAGTGCAAGCGCCACTCGCCCCGAAGTGCCGTACCCGAACGAATGGGCGCGAGCGCGCGGCCAACCTCGTAGTAGAGCGGCAAGTCTTCACCCGCGTTGACGTCGCCCAGCAGCGGCTGCGACCCGGCTTGGATGGCAACCCCCTCGAGGACTTCGTGGAAGATGATCTCGCGGCTCAGCACCTTGCGGAGCTTGGCGGCGCCACCGAGTTTCTTCAGGAAGGTCTGGTGGACGAACGTGACCCAGTTACTCGTCGGGATACCGTCCAGGCAGCGCGCGCGTTCGAACGTGTGGGGAAACTCGAGGCCCTGGAAGCGGGCGCAGGCCGCGTACATTGGAGAGGCGAAGTCCCCCCATCGGTCGTGACCGCAGAGCGTCAGTAGCAACCCAATCGTGCCGTGCCGTACGGCGGTCGCGCGTGCGAACTCAAGCGCTTCGCCGAGGAGGAGCTCAGCGTTTGCGTCATGTTTCATCGTCCAAAGGAAGACGTCTAGGTCGGCATCCGCCTTCGCTGACGCGCCGAGCGCTGCCCTGAAATGCAGAGAGCCTGCGTCACGAGCCCGATCGCCCGAGTGAACGTTCCAGTAGGTCCGCCTTTTCAGCGTCGGCCCGAGGACTCGAGCGGGGTGGTCGCGGTACCGATCCTCAAACGGACGCAGCCGCTCGACATTGCTGTCGTTCCACCACTGCAGCTCGGGGTCGGCACGCTCGAGGAAGCGTCGCCAGAGGCGCAGCGTCGCATCACTCTCTCCTTTCGTCTTTGCTCGCACGAAGAGCATCGCGCCGAGTGCACGGCGAATGGGAACATCGACCTTCCAGATCTCTTCGACGTACTTGGGATGATCTCGCGGCAGCCACTTTTTCGGCTTGGGGCGCGTCGACTTCTTGATCACGACAACGGCTCCTCTCGTCGCGGGTTGCCGGTCTTGGGGTCGATGTCCCAGAAGGAATCAGGGATCAGCAAAGGAAAGATGTTGGGCGCCGGCGTCAGGTTGGGCCGCGGGATCGGCGTGGGCCGCGGCAGCGGAACGGGCGGAACGATCGGCGGCGGCTCCTCGATGTCGTCCCACCAGCCCTTTTCGCGCTGCGGCTTCTTCAGCTTCTCCCACTTCGGCAGTCGCAGAGGAACCGGGGGCACGGTGTAGCTCTTGCAATTGCAGCTCTGGACCGTGAGCACCTCCAGCTTCTCGTTCCCGCCTATCCTGGGGTACTCTGCTTCCTGTCTGTCACTCATCCCATCCCCCGGAAACTTGAGCTCGTAGACCTTCTTGATGTTCTGCGGCGTGAGCGGCTTGCTCGCGTCTTCGGCGATGACGATGTCGGGGCGAATGGAGCCGGGGATGTGGTCGGAGCTGGGAATGGGGACGCCGGCTGCGTTCTTTTGCTCGGTCAAGACAGGCACCCACCTGGCGGCCTTGCGGCCGCGCCCCGGAACGAACGTGACCTCGACGTAGATCCCGGGGACGCGCGGCTCCCAGATGAAAGCAGGTTTCGCCGAGTAGGCGGAGCCGTTGCCCCGCCTGGTCACGCCGGGCGTGGCGAGGGTGAACGCGACGCACGGCCCCCGCTGCCCGGACGCGTGGCAGAAGCACATGGCGGCGCAAACGATGACCTTCTCCCATGGGAACGCGGCGAAGATCCGCTGGATCCACCTTCCGAGCAGCAAGTTCGCGGGGCTGCCATGGTTGCCCTCGACGTAGTCGTCGGCGCGGGGTGTGGGCTCCCCCTCGATGAAGACGTTCTGGCTCGCGGTGATGAAGCTGGCTTTGCCCTTCACCGTGCCGGAGATGACGCCGCCGAGAATGCCCGGCTCGTCACCGTAGCTCGTAGCGAAGTACGAGCTCAGCTTCATCACGGCGTGGCCGTCGCAGAACACCGACGCGGCGGTTCCGGCGGCGTCCTGAGAGTGCGCCGTATTCACGTACGGGACAACCTGCCCGCTGGGCGGCGTCTTGCACGCGTCGGGAAAGCCGACGGCCAAGCCCTCGGAGGCCTTGTGCACGACGGTGCGGGTGTTGACGGCAACGGTGACGGTCACGTGCGATCAGTTGATGCGAACGGGGGAGCCCTCGACCAGGTGCGGGCCGCTCGAGATGCTGGCGACGTGCTTGCCGCGGATGCTCACCCGGCCGTCGTGGTGGAGCTCGATCGCGCTCTCGCCGCAGGCGAGCGTCAACGTCTGCTTGGCCTCCACGAGCACATGAGCGTCCTTCGTGCGTCGTTCCGTCGCCGGGTGGACCTCTACCCGAGAGCGGAGCAAGCCGAGAATGACGGGCTGGTCATCAACGTAGTCGAGGAGCACCTCGTTCCGTTCCGGATGGCCTGAACGAGGAGCCGGTCGGGGAACGCGGTGGCGAGCAGCGCCACCCGGACCGCGCCGTCGGGCAGGCGGACGCGGCCCTCGCCCCGCTCGGTCAGCGCGACGAGCTTGCCGCGGGTGAGCCCGCCTCTCGCGCTCGGAGCGCCCTCCGGCGGGGGAGAAGGGAGGGAACGGACGCGCGCTGCCTTGCTCATGGGGTCTCCGTTTCTTGCTCAGTTCTCGGTGATCGTGTCGCCATTGATGGTCACGGTGGCGCCCTTGACCACGACCGGCCCGCCCGACTTGGCGATGATCGAGGCGTCGCCGTTGATGACCACCATCCCCGCCTCCACCGCGACGATCGGCGCGGCGATGCGCACCTTGCCGCCCGCCTCGATGTCGACGTTGCCCGCCGCGTGGAGGTTGATGTTGCCCGAGGCCGAGAGCGCCGCGTCGGGGCCATCGAGAGCGAACGTCGCGTCGCCGGTCGAGACGGCGTAGCTCTTGTCGCGCATCACGGCCCCGGTCGTCGTCTGCCCGATGCCGGCTCGAATCTCTTCTCCGGCCGACGTCTCGTCCTTCAGACCGATGTGCGCGCGACGGTTCTTGGCCACCTCCGTCGTTTGATCGTTTCCGACCGCTTCGCGGTCGTCGTGTCGAACGATCCGATCCGCATCGTGCTGCGCGTGGATGAAGAGCCGCTCGTGGCCAGCGGTGTCGTCGAATGACAGCTCGTGGAACCCATTGGCGCCTGGTGTGCTGGCCGTTCGGAGGCCGCTCTTCTGAACCTCTTGTGGCAGCGGGAACGGCCACGGGTGAAGCGCGTTGTAGACGGCGCCGGTGACGAGCGGGCGGTCGAGATCGCCGCCCAAGAACGTGACCACGACCTCCATCCCGACGCGGGGGATCAGCTGCGCCCCCCAACCTTGGCCGGCGAGCGACTGCGCGACGCGCACCCAACACGACGACCGCCCGTCACGCCGACCTTGCAGATCCCAATGAAACTGCACCTTGATGCGGCCGTGCTCGTCGACGTAGGTCTCGGCGCCAGGCGGCCCCACGACGACTGCGGTCTCGCTCACTTGCCGGGGGCGGTGGCGGGGCGCGGCGGGGCGCGCCGGGACCGAAGAGGGGATGGCGGTGAAGCGGTTCGAATAGAGCGCGACGCCGAGCGCGTTGGCAGCTTCAGGCGCGTACGCGCGGTGCACCACGCGCGTGATCGCGTAGTCGCCGTCCACCGATGGGATCGGGTGTTGACGCAGCGACAGGACCCGACCGGGAAGAAGTCGGCGGCAGCCGCTCGACCCTTCCGCGACCACGGCGCTGGCCCGATCTTGCTCGAGCCGAACCCCCGAGCGCTCGTACTCGGGCGGACTCTCGTCACCCTCACCACCGAAGTCGTAAACGAACACCGTCTCGCGGTCGGAGGTCTCGCGTGTGTGGTGGGCGAGATCGATGTGCGGTCGGTGAAAGTCGTACGCGCGCTCGAGCCGCTGGGTGGTCGCGGGGTCGTGACGAAGCAGCACCTCGGTCGCAAAACCGTCGTCGGTTTCCAGGCTGCCCCCGGCCGCCGCGGCGCGGTAGGCAATCTCTCGTTTTCCCTCGACGGGCGGGTAGTACTGCGCCGTATCGCAGAGGACGAGTACCTCACTGTTGCCGAGGCCGGTCTCGATCGCATCTCCCGCTGCCCGGGGATGATCGAAGAAGAAGAACACCCCGACCTCGGCCAGGAGCCGCTCGACGAGCTCGTAGTCCGTCTCGCGGTACTGCACCGTGTGCTGTCGCTTCGGATAGGTGTTGACCAGGCGCAGGCGGTGCACGACTTGGTGCTCTCGGAGCAGCGTCGTCACGATCTCGACGACGGATTGGTCCTCGAACACGCGGCAGTGCCGGCGGCACGTCAGCGCCCACATCCGCGGCCGAACGCTCAACCTGAGCAGGTGCCGACCGGGCGGCCCGCCCGCCTCGGCGGCGAGCGAGGTCACGACACCGTGGATGTGACGGGCAGCCGGCGAGCCGGGGAGCAGCGCGATCTCGACCGGGGCGAGCAAGAGCGAACGGTCGGCGGTGACGTCGTCGCGCGCGTCGACGCTGGCGCGAACCGTGAAGGCGTAGAGCTCGTTCACCGCCTCTTCGCCCTCGACCGAGATGGGCTCGAGCGGCGACGAAAACAGGCGGCCGCGCAGGTGCATGGAGAAGAGCGCGCCGGGGTCGGCGCCGGGCCCCGGCGCGAGGCGGCCCGAGAAGCGTTTGCGCGTCATCGGCGCCGCCTTTCCGCGCGGGACATCGCATCGTCGAGCGCTCGCTTGAACGTCGGGTCGCTGGCGGCACGCTCGTAGAAGGCGCCCGAGCACTGGAGGTATTGCACGGGGTGTACGCCGTGAGCAGCGAAGAGCGGCAGCGGGTTTTCTCCCCGCATCATGGCGGTCGCGATCTCGGCGAACGTGTCTAGCGGCAGAAACGGGAGCGCCTGTGGTCGCGCGGCGTCATGCGTGGGGGCGATCGTGAACGGAACCTCCAGCGACGGCGGCGCCCCGGTAGATAGGACCACCGTTCCGCCACTGACCTCTCCGGCGACGCGGTCCCCCAAGAACACGGTCTCGTTCGGTCGGGGCAGACCGAGGGGTGGCGGGGACTGGGCGGGGGCCACCGCGAACGGCAGCCCGCCACGCTCGACGGCCGCGAGGATCGCCGCCCGATCGACGTCTTCTGTGCCGTGTGGCTCCGGGCTCGATGGCGGGGCGAGCGGCTCGGGCGGTGGCGCTGCGAGCTGAAACGAGGCCAACTGGCGCGCGGGCTGCGGGACAGCTTGGGGATGCTCGCCGCCCGGAGCGACCGCGGTCCGCGCCAAGTACGAGGCGAGAAACGCTCGCACGGCGGCGAGATCACCAGCCGCCGCCGCGCGCGCCAAGAGCTCGGAGCCTGCGCAGCGGTCGATGTCAGCCCCCGTCCGGTGAGCGGCGGCGAGTTCGCTCGCGAAGGCTGTCAGGGCGCCCCCCATGGGTGGCCGAGCCTAGCAGCAGGCTGCTGAGAGGGTGCACCGTCGTTGAGCTGGACAACCGAGGTGCCGGGTTTTCACCGCCCAGCCCCCCTCGCTCCGCGGGGGGGGCTCGTTTGGCGGACCCCAATGTCCGGTCCGGAGATCTCGTCGGGATGAGGGTTTATGAGCCCGACGAGCCTCGGCATCGAACGCTTCGCGTTCGTCCTGGCGCACCTGGAGCACTTCTCCGAGATCGCGCCGGATCGGGTGCTCGGGGCGCTCGGTCACAGCCGGGACGAGCTGTTGGTCTCGGCGAAGGCGGTGCCCGAGCAGCTGGCCGAGGACACCAAGGCGGGCTCGACTGCGAGCGCCGATCGCTTCGTGAAGATGCACGAGGCGACGCGCAGCGATCTGCGCACGCGTTGTCCGTCGCTCGAGGAGCTCGAGGGGGCGGCACCCGCCAAGATCGTCGCGGCCAAGGCGTCGGTGGCGATCGAGGACGAAGCGACCGTCGCTCGCGAAGAGTCGCCCGCACCGGGCGCAGCCGTACCGTTTCGGCCCCTCGCGCCCGGCGAGCCGCCGCCCTTCCTCGTCTTCAATCCGGCCGATCCGAAGCAGCAGTCGGGGCAGACGCTCGGCGTGTCGCAGCGGTTCGTTGCGGGCCCGGGCACACCCTTCGAGGCGGCGCGCCTCTCGGCGTGGACGCTCGAAGCGTACGCCAACTTCATCGCCGATCGACGTTCGGCGCCGCCCGACGTCGTGGCGAAGGTTCACGGTCACGTCTCGGAGCAAGAAGAGGTCGCGCTACTCCTCCACTTCAACAAGCGCTTTCGCGCCGAGCCGGGCCTGGGCGAGCGCTTCGAGGCGATCGTCGCCGAGCGCGTTCGATTGAACCGGGGGACGCGATGGAGCTCGTGAACCAGACCGCGCTCGCGGCGCGGCTCGACATCGGTCGCACGAATGGCGCCGGGCGACGCTGCGGTCTCTTGGTCGCCAAGGCGACGTTCCGTATCGACGACGACGGGTCGACGCCGCTCGAGACGCAGGACCCGCATCCCCTGTTCGGGGCGGGCGAGACATCCGCGCTCGGCGATCTGCCGCGTGACGATCTGCCGCGCAATGACCACGCGTTCGAGGTCGCGCTCCTCGGCTCGGCGTACGCGCCGACGGGCAGCCCGGTGGGCCGCAGGCGCGTCGGGCTGAGCGTCGGGGCGGCGCGGCAAGAGATCGTCGTCATCGGCGACCGCGAGTGGATCAGCAGCGGCGACGACGCGCGCATCTCCGAGCCCGAGCCCTTCACGCGCATGGCGCTGACGTGGGCGCGCGCGTTCGGCGGTCGAACCGACGTCGACGTCGACGTCGACTCGCCGGTCGAGATCGAGCACGCGACGAACCCGCTCGGCGTCGGCTTCGACCCGGCGGGCCAAGCGCGCGAGCTCGACGCGTTTCTCTCGTGTCCGCCCGGCTTCCCGCGCTTCGCCCGGGCGCGCCGCCTCCCCAACCTCGAGCGCCCGGACGCGCTGATCGATCACTGGAGCGACGCTCCGAAGCCCGCTTGCTTCGCGCCGGTGCCGCCGGGGAGCGCGCTCCACCTCGAGCGGCTCATCACCGCCGACCACATCGCGGCCGGCAAGGTAGACGAGAGCGTCGGGCGCGCCATCAAGGCGGCCGAGCTCCTCCAGGCCCACCCGGACTGGGTGCTCGAGCGTGCGCCCGAGGCCGGCGCGCCCGTGGTTATCGACGGCATGAGCCCGATGGGGCGGATCGCCTTCGCGTTCCCGAAGCTGACCGTGCACCTCGACTACGTGCTCGGCGCGCGAACGGGGACGAAGCAGCTGCGCGCGCACGCGCTCTTGCTGCTGCCCGAGGAGATGCGGTTCACGGTCGTGTACCGGCTGCCGTTCGAGGTGGACGCGCCGAACGGTGAAGAGCGTGGCGCGCGGCTACGAATCGAAGGCGCCAATGGAGGTAAAGCGTGATTGGGAACATCGTGAGCATTGCGACGGATCTGTGTTCGGGCCCGTCGAGCCACCAGACGCTGGGCGCGATTCCGCCCGAGATCCACGATTGCGAAGAGCCGATGAACCACCCGTTGGGCGGCATCCTGAGTCGACACAGCCTGGCGAGCAAGGTGAAGCACAAGGGCGAGGGCCTCGTGCTCGACGGCCACGACCTCGGGCCGTTTCTCCGGCACTTTCCTTTCAACAACCCCTATTTCGGCATCAAGTCGAGTCGCAAGGTCATCTACACGGCGAGCACCGTATTGGCCCAAGCGAAGGCGGTAGCATGCGTCGATCGGACCAAGGGGACGAAGATGATGCTCTGCGGCGACTTCGTCTCGATGCCCAATGGTGAGAACAACTCCAACGCCGTTCACAGCGTCAGCGTAGGGATGACGGATCTCGATTACTTCAAGGGATACGTCAACATCGCGACATCGGTCGCAACCGACATCGTGAGCTCAGGGATCAGCGTGATCAGTCGGCAAGAGGAGGCGGGGCTCGGCGACGTCATCAAGGATGCTGCCGGGATCGATGTCAAGAAGTCCGGTATCGCAACGGCCGCAGGTTTGGCGGGCAGCGTGGCTGTGTCCTACAAGAGCGGGTGGAAAGAGCCGATCGTCCTCAAGTGCGAGGTCGGCGGGGCCTTCATCGGCGGCTCCATCGATCATCAATGGAACCCTTCGACGGGAGCGGTGACGTCGAAGCCGACGGTCAACGTGGCGGGCCTCAAGGTCGAGGGGTCCACCGACTACTCGACGATCAAGGCCGAGGGCACGGCCTGGGGTGGCGAGCCCGTCCAAGAGACGTGGGGAGACTCGCTGTGAACTACTTCAGCTTCGAGATCGAGCCGACGAAGTGCCGGCAGCTCTCGGTGCGGTTTCGCGTCGTCTTCGGCAAGCGCGGCGCGCGGCTCGAGCCCGTCCTCGCCGAGCGCCCGCTGGGCATGCCCGTCGGCGACGCGCTCTTGTTCAAGCCCGAGGTCGACGTCTTCATCGAGGGCAACGTGCACCCCCGCACCGAGGGGGCGCGCGAGAGCACGCTGCGCCTGCACGGCGCGGGGCTCGATGTCAGCGCGCGCGTCTTCGGTTCGCGCGCAATCGTGAAGGGCGCGTCTGGCGTCCGCATCGGCGAGCCCGCCCGCATCGAGCCGTTCGAGCTGGACGCGCGCGAGGCGTACGGCGCCGCCGCGTATCCGCGAAACCCGCTGGGCCAGGGCTACGTCACCGACGAGTCGGATGCGGTGGGCACGCCCTTGCCGCGCATCGAGGACCCGGCGGATCTGCTCACGAACGATCGGCTCGTCGCATCGCCGGCGCGCTGGTGGGAGCAGCCGGTGCCGGCTCTGTTCGAGCCGCGGCTCGCCAGCGCCTTTCCGCGCGGCGTCGTGCTCGGGCTCCTGAACATGCCGGCACCGGCGCCCCGCGATGCCGACAGCGACTTCGCTCAAGAGGCGCCACGGCAGCTTCGGCTGGCAAGGCTCGAGCCGGGCATGGCGCTGACGGTCGAGGGCTGTCTGCCTTCGGGCCGGGCCTGGACATGGGCGATGCCGGCCGAGCCGGCGATGCGCCTCTCGGTCGAGGGGCGCGCGATCGATACCCCCGCGGTGGCGCAGACGATTCGCTTGCGCCCCGATGCCGACGAGGCGGTCGTGACCTTTGCGTTCGAGCACACGATGCATCGCGCGTTCGTTCCGGGCCTGCACGCGCGCATCACCATCGAGGTC
>CALKVR010000588.1 GCA_938004815.1 uncultured Polyangiaceae bacterium
GAGTATGGCCTCTCGAAGATCTACGAGATGGTCATCAACAACAACCCCTCGTACGCCTACCTGCTCGAGGGAAACAGCCTGACGGAGCAGAAGCTCGTCATGGCGCACGTGCTCGGGCACGTCGACTTTTTCAAGAACAACTTCTGTTTCAAGGCCACCGACCTCGACGCCCCGCGGCCCATCCTCGACCCGCTGAAGAAGCGTGAGAGCGGCGACCCGGACCGTCGCTGGATCGACAAGATGGCCAACCACGGCAGCCGCATCGCGCGCCACATCGAGCGCCACGGCATCAACAAGGTCGAGGCGTTCATCGACCAGTGCCTGTCGCTCGAGAACTTGATCGACCCCTGGGCGCCGTTCAGCGGCAAGCCCCGCCCGGTCGAGGACGACGAAGACGAGGCGCCGACTGTCGTGCCCAAGC
This sequence comes from uncultured Polyangiaceae bacterium, assembly GCA_938004815.1. Classification (GTDB taxonomy): domain Bacteria; phylum Myxococcota_A; class Polyangia; order Polyangiales; family Polyangiaceae; genus Xiheicaenibacterium. The sequence continues at coordinate 422 of CALKVR010000588.1, forward strand.
TCCAGGCCAAGGAGTACATGGACGACTTCATCAACCCGCGCGAGTACCTCGAGGCGCAAAAGAAGAAGATCGAAGAGAAGAAGGCCGAGCGCCGCATCCCCGCCCGCCCCGAGCGCGACGTCCTCAAGTTCCTGCTCGACCACGCGCCGCTCGAGCGCTGGGAGCGCGACGTCATCGAGGTCATCCGCGACGAGGCGTACTACTTCGTGCCGCAGCGGCAGACGAAGGTAATGAACGAGGGTTGGGCCAGCTTCTGGCACTCGCGGATGATGACGGAGAAGATCCTCGATGCGTCCGAGATCATCGACTACGCGGATGCTAACGCGGGCGTCATGGCGACCGCGCCGGGGCGGTTCAACCCCTACAAGGTCGGTGTCGAGCTCTACCGCCACGTCGAAGATCGCTGGAACAAGGGTCAGTTCGGCAAAGAGTGGGAGGAGTGCGACGACCTCGACGAGAAGCGCAACTGGGACATGAAGCTGGGCCTCGGGCGCAAGAAGGTGTTCGAGGTGCGCGCGCTCTACAACGACGTCACGTTCATCGACGAGTTCTTGACCCCCGAGTTCATCATCGCGCAGAAGCTCTACACGTTCGGGTTCTCGGGGCGGAACGATCGGTACGAGATCGAGAGCCGGCAGTTTCGCGACGTGAAAGAGAAGCTCCTCTTTCAACTGACGAACTTCGGTGACCCGGTGATCGTGGTCATCGACGCCAACTACGGCAACCGCGGCGAGCTGCTCTTGTCTCACGAGCACATGGGCCACGATCTCAGGCAGGACTACGCGAAAGAGACGCTGCAAGCGCTCGTGCGGGCTTGGAAACGGCCGTGCGCGATCACGACCAAGCTCGACCAAAAGTCGGTGATGCTGCGCTACGACGGCAGCGAGCACTCGGTCGTGCCCTACCGCCAATGAAGCGCGTCGCCGTCGTCTCGGTGCTCGTCCTCCTCGCGTGCAGCGACGGCGCGAAGCAGCCGGTGGGCCCGGATGCATTCGGAGGAAACGGGCAGCGCCAGCCCCAGCCCTGGCCGCCGGTCACGGCTACGGCTCCGCTGCCCCCGCCGTCGGCGAGCGCGGCGCCCGAGCCGGTCGCGCAGACGGCCGAGCCGACCAAGCCGCGCCCGCTAGCCCGCGGTGACGGCTCGAAGCAGGACGCGGCCCTCGCCGAGGGCGACAAGCTCTTCTTGTCGGGTGACTTCGCGGGGGCCGAGGCGGCCTACAAGAAGGCGTCTCAGCAGGCTCCCAAGGACCCGGCCGGCGTGGTCGGTTTCGTTCGCGCGCGCCTCGCCAAAGAGGACATCCCGACCGACTTCGGCGGCGCGCCACAGAGCCCCACCCTCAAGGGGATGATCCAGCAGCTGAGGAGCGCGGTGAAGCTCGACGACAAGTACGCGCCGGCTCACCTCGAGCTCGGCCGCGCCCTCCTCGTCCTGGGCAAGGCCGACGACGCGCACGCCTCGCTCGAGAAGGCGGTCGAGCTGGACGCGACCGACGCCGAGGGCTTTTCGGCCCTAGGGGTCTGTCAGCTGGCAAAGGGCGACAAGGAGGGCGCGGTCAAGTCGCTCACCCGCGCCGCCGAGCTCGAGCCGCGGTCGCCGCCGCGCCACGCCAACTTGGGCACCGCGCAGATGTTGGTCGGGCGCGTTGCCGAAGCGATCGCGAGCTACAAGAAGGCGCTCGCGCTCGCGCCGAACGATCCGGGCACGCTGAACGATCTGGGGTCGGCGCTCCTGTTCGAGGCGCGCTTCGACGAGGCGATCACCGAGCTGGAGAAGGCGCGGAAGCTCGCCCCCCGAAGCGCGGCCGTCCTCCAGAACCTGGGCTACGCGTACGACCAGAAGGGCCAGCGCGACAAGGCGCAGGGCCTCTACGAAGAGGCCCTGAAGATCGACGAGAAGCTCGTCTCGGCGTGGATCAACCTCGGGAACCTGCACGCCAAATCCGGCAAGCTCCCCGAGGCCAAGGCCGCCATCGACAAGGCGAGGGCGATCGACCCCGAAGATCCGCGCGTCAAGGCCGCGCTGGCCGAGCTCGCGGAGCTCGAGAAGAAAAAGTAGCGCTCAGAGGAAGCCCTTGCGCGGGCGGCGGGGCGGGGGCCCCGCCTCGTCGGCGATGAGCTTTGCGGTGAGCACGGTCGACGACTTGCAGGCGACGTAGGCGGTCTCGCCGCGGGTCAGCCACTCGGGGAACGGACCGCGGGTCCCCTGCTGCGCGAGGCGCATGAAGAAGCGGCCGCAGGGGACGAGCAGCGTCTCGTTCGCCGCTCCCTTTCGCAGACCGTTCAAGTAGACATCGGCTTCTTCAGGCCCTTTGACCATCAAGTAACCGAGCTGATCCGACAGCTCGGAGGGGTCGGGCATGTTCGGGCTATGGGCGGGTGTCGTCGCCGGCGCCGGGGGCGTAGGTGTGGGCACCGCCGGCACCGCGACAGGAGGAGGTGCAGCCTTGGTGGCGGCGGTCTCCGTCGGAGCCGGCGGCGGCGCCGCGGCCGCCGTGGCCGCCTTGCCGTCGTCGCTGCGGGTCAAGAAGATGACCCCGAGGGCGACGACGAGCGCCGCCGTCAGCCCCGCGACCAGGAGCTGGTTGATGAGCGGGAACGGCTCGCGCCGCTGCGCCCCGGCGATGAGGCGCGCGAGCTCTTCGGGCGGCGGGCCGAAGCGCGGCACCTGCTGAGACTGCTGCGCGTCGAAGACGGACTCGAACGAGGCCACGCCGCCCGGGTACTCGCCCGACGCGGTCGCCGACCACGGATCGGCGGGAGGCCGCGAGGCGGGGATCGCCACCACGTCTTCGGGCGAGACGACGACTCGGGGCGAGGG
>CALKVR010000589.1 GCA_938004815.1 uncultured Polyangiaceae bacterium
GTCGCGATCCCGGTGCATCCCGTCGCCAAGGTCGTCGACACGACCGGCGCCGGCGATCTCTACGCCGCAGGCTTCCTCTACGGCTACACCGCCGGCCTCGACCTCAAGCGCTGCGGCGATCTCGGCTCGTTCGGCCGCGGACAGATGGTCAAGGCGTTCGAGGACACCACGTTCGCCCTCCCCGTCGGCGGCGTCAGCGGCATCGTCGAGACCCAGTTCGGCTACCACATCATCCAGCGCACCGGTTGATCTCGCCCCCGGCGATCAGGGGTCGCCCAGCTCGCCGAGCTCGGTTTCGATCGCCTCCCATTCCGCGAGCAGCGCCTCGAGCTCCTGTCCGATCGCGGCCTCTTCTTTCTGGAGCCGCTCGACCTCGTCGGGCGGCGTGCGCTCGTAAAAGCCCTCTTCGTACCACCCCGCGGCGATCGCCTTGTGCCGCGCCTCTTTGGCGGCGATGCTCGCCTGCAGCTTGTCGTTCTTGTCGCGGAGGGCCTTGGCGCGGTTGCGCTTTTTCTTTTGTTCTTCCCAGTCGGGTGACGGCCCCGTCGAGCCGGCCTGCGACTTCTCTTTGGCTTGGCGCAGCGCCACCGACGCGTCGAGGTGATCATCCCCCGACCGAGCGAGATAGTCCTCGTAGCCGCCGGGAAAGTCGACGACACCGTCAGGCTTGATCTCGAGGATCCGCGTCGCGAGCTCGGAGACGAACCACCGGTTGTGCGAGACGAAGATGGTGGTGCCCTCGAACGCGCGCACCGCGGAGGCCAGCGCCTGCACCGACTCCATGTCGAGGTGGTTGGTCGGCTCGTCGAGCAAGAGCACGTTCGGCTTCTCGACCGCCAGGCGCGCGAAGAGGAGGCGCGCCCCCTCGCCACCCGAGAGGCTCTCGACCTTTTTCTCCACGTCCTCGCCCGAGAAGAGCACGAGGCCCAGCTGGCCGCGCACGCTGCTCGTCGGCTCGAGCGGGCAGAGGTCCCACAGGTAGTCGATGACCTTCTTCTTCGGATCGTCGAAGAGCTCCTTGTGGTCCTGGGGAAAGTACCCGAGCTTCACCTCGTGGCCCCAGGTCGCCTCGCCTGCGCCCGGCTCGAGCCGGCCGGAGGATCCGAAGGAGGGTCGACTTGCCGAGGCCGTTCGCGCCGATGACGGCCAGGCGCTCGCCTCGGCGTAGCGTCAGCGAGACGCCCTTCAGGACGCGCTTTTCGCCGTAAGCCTTCTCGATACCCTCGGCCGTCAGAACGTCGCGACCGCTGGGGCGCGTCTGCGCGAGCTTGATACGCGGGGTTCGCCTGCTCGTCGGCTTGACCTCGTCGATCTCGATCTTCTCGATCTGCTTGACCCGGCTCTGCGCCTGCCGGGCCTTGGTCGCCTTGGCGCGAAACCGTTCGACGAACGCCATCTTCTGGGCGACCGCTTCTTCGGCCCGCTCGATCTCGGTCTGCTTGCGCTCGAGGTCGGCGACCTTCTCGACCTCGAAGGCGGAGTACCCGCCGTGGTAGAGCGTCACCGTCTCGTAGTCGACGTCGAGCACGTGCGTCACGACGTTGTCGAGGAACCGCTGATCGTGGGAGACGACGACCGCGCACCCGGGATACGCGGCGAGGAACTTCTCGAGCCAGCGGATCGAGACGATGTCGAGGTGGTTGGTCGGCTCGTCGAGGAGGAGCACGTCGGGCCGCCCGAGGAGCACCTGCGCGAGCAAGACGCGCAGCTTGAACCCGCCCGAGAGCGTCTTGAGCGGGCGCTTGTGGTACTTGGTCTCGACCCCGAGCCCCTCGAGGATCTGGCTCGCGCGCGCCTCGAGCGCCCAGCCGTCGTGGAGGCGCAGCACCTCCTCGAGCTCGGCCGCGCGCTCCGCGTTGCCCTCGTGAGAGAAGCGCTCGTGGTCACGGAGCGCTCGGTACACGACCTCGTCGCCCTGCATCGCGAGGTCGACGATCGTCGCGTCGTCGTCGAGGAAGCGATCCTGCCGCAAGACGCCGAGGCGCGCGCCTTTCTGCATGCCGACCGAGCCCTCCGTCGGCGGCTCGAGCCCGCACATGATGCGCAGCAGCGTCGTCTTGCCCGATCCGTTCGCGCCCACGAGGCCGTAGCGATTGCCCGCCTCGAGGTTCAGCGTCACGCCCTCGAACAGCGTACGCGCGCCGAACGACTTGCCGAGGTTATTGAGCGTGAGCGCGCTCACCGGACTCGTCAGACGTTGAAAAGGAAGTGCACGACGTCGCCCTCTTGCATGACGTACGTCTTGCCCTCGACGCGGAGCTTGCCGGCGCTGCGGATGGCGGCCTCGGTCTTGAGCTTCACGAGGTCGCCTACCGCATAGACCTCGGCGCGGATGAAGCCCTTCTCGAAATCGGAGTGGATCACGCCCGCCGCCTTGGGCGCCGCGCACCCGGCCGGGATTTGCCACGCGCGGATCTCTTTGGGCCCCGCGGTGTAGTAGACGCCCAGGCCGAGCAGCCGATACGCCTCGCGGGCGAGCGAAGCGAGCGCGGGCTCTTTCATGCCCAGGCTGCCGAGCATCTCCTTTTGATCTTCCTTCGAGAGCTCGGCGAGCTCGGCCTCGAGCTTGCTGCACACGGGCACGACGCCGCTCTGCTCGGCGGCAGCGTGATCGCGCACGCGCTTCGGCAGAGGCCCCTCACCGAGCGGATCTTTCTCGTCGACGTTGGCGATGTAGAGGACCTTCTTCGCGGTGATGAGGCCGAACCCGCGCACGATCTTGAGCTGCTCGGGATCGGTCAACCCGAGGGCGCGCACGGGCTTGCCGGCCTTCAGAGCGCCCGCGCACTTCTCCAGCACCTCGACGGTGGGGACGAGCTCCTTGTTGTGCGTCGCCTGCTTCTTGTTGCGGTCGAGGCTCGACTGCACCGTCTCGAGATCGGCGAGCATGAGCTCGGTGTCGATCGTCTCGATGTCGCGGATGGGGTCGACGCTGCCATCGACGTGCACGACGTCGGGGTTCTCGAAGCACCGAACGACGTGCAGGATCGCGTCGACCTCGCGAATGTGGGAGAGGAACTTGTTGCCGAGCCCCTCGCCCTGGCTCGCGCCGCGCACGATGCCGGCGATGTCGACGATGCGAACCATCGCGGGGATCACCTTCTCGGACTTGATGAGGCCCGCGAGGGTGTCGAGGTTCTCGTCCGGCACCGGCACCGCGCCGACGTTCGGCTCGATGGTGCAGAACGGATAGTTCTCCGCCGCGGCCCCCACCGCCGTGAGCGCGTTGAAGAGAGTGCTCTTGCCCACGTTGGGCAGACCGACGATGCCGACTTCGAGTGCCATGGAACGCGCAGCCGTATGAAGCTTGCCGCCCGCGGACTCAAGGAGACAAAAAGCGAAGCGCCTGTCCGACGGCGGGGGGGGGAACCGTCACAGGCGCCTCGGCTCTCCAGTTATCCAAGACCCATGCCAGCCGCCGAACCCCAGCGGTCGACCTACAAATGCGGCGATTTTCGGGGCAAATCGCCCACGCGCATGTAGCGTTTCGAGACGACTCAGCTATCAGTTCTGCAAAATCTGTCAGCAACTTGGAACGGTCGTTCGTGCGCGCCCAGACGCCCGGCGGGGCGGTGACGGACCGGCGAAATCTTCGCGACGACGCCACGTTGCCTCATGAACCGGCCCGCGGCCTCGGCTATGGCAGAGGGCTCATCCTTCTGCCGCACCGAGGTAGCCCGTGTCAGCACCGCTTCGAACGCTCCCGTTTCATGGCTTGGGCCTCACGCTTCTCGCCCTCCTCTGTCTGGCCGCGGCCGGGTGTGGCGACGACGCTCCCGAGGACTGCACAGAGGGGCAATGCGCCACGTGCGGCAACGGAACCGTCGACGCCGGTGAGCAGTGCGACGACGGCAATACGACCGCAGGCGATGGCTGCTCGGCGACGTGCCAGGCAGAGGGCTCGACCCTGTGCGGCAATGGGGCGGTCGACGCAGGCGAGACCTGCGACGACGGCAACGCCCAGTCGGGGGACGGCTGCTCCGCTACCTGCCAGACCGAGGGATCGACCCTCTGCGGCAATGGCACCGTCGACGCTGGTGAGGAGTGCGACGACGGCAACACCGCGAGCGGCGACGGCTGCTCTTCTGCGTGTCTCGGCGAGGGCATGCCCGTCTGCGGCAACCAGCTCGTAGAGGGCGACGAGGCGTGCGACGACGGCAACGACGTCGGCTTCGACGGCTGCGAGAACGACTGCACGATCTCGCCCGAAGAGGTCGTGTGCGAAACGCTGCCGCCCCTCTCGAGCGGCAACTGCGAGGTGACCGCCGGTAGCGGCTCGGACACCATCCTGGTCGGCGACGTGCTCAGCGCCTACACGATCTTCCGCGGCGGCGCGGTCGTGGTCGACGGCGGCGGCGCGATCACCTGCGTCGGCTGCGACTGCGACGCGCCCACCGCGACGCGCGTCGAGTGCCCCGAGGCCGTCATCTCGCCCGGGCTCATCAACACCCACGAGCACATCACGTTCGCCAAGAACGTCCCCTACAACGACACGGGCGAGCGCTACGAGCACCGGCACGATTGGCGCAAGGGCCTGCACGGCCACACGAGCATCCCCGCGCAGGGCAGCTCGTCGACCGACCAGGTTCGCTGGGGCGAGCTCCGCTTCATGATGTCGGGTGCCACGTCGCTCGTCGGCTCCGGCAGCGCGACGGGCTTCTTGCGCAACCTGGATCGCGACGACCAAGAGGGCCTCGGCATCGAGCCGGTGCACTTTTCCACCTTCCCCCTCGGCGACTCGGGCGGCACCCAGATCGACTCGGGGTGCGGCTACCCGGGCGCCGACACGTCGACGTCGATCTCGATGGACGACGCGTACCTGCCCCACGTCTCGGAGGGCATCGACGAGTACGCTCGCAACGAGTTCATCTGCGTCGACGGCCTCGACGGGCGCGTCGGCGATGAAGATCTCCTCGAGCCTCAGAGCGCGTTCATCCACGGCGTCGGGCTCATCCCCGGCGACTACGCGAAGATGGCGGCCGAGGGCACGAGCCTGATCTGGTCGCCACGCTCGAACGTCACGCTTTACGGTGACACGGCGCAGGTGACGGTGGCCGGTCGGCTGGGCGTGAACATCGCGCTCGGCACCGACTGGATCCCGACGGGCTCGATGAACATGTTCCGCGAGCTCACCTGTGCGGCCAGCCTCAACGCCGACCACTACAACGGCTACTTTACCGATCGCGACCTGTGGCGCATGGTGACGCTGAACGCGGCGCGTGCGCTCCACCAAGAGAACAAGATCGGCGTGCTCGCGGTCGGGCGGGTAGCCGACATCGCGATCTACGACGCCAAGACCAAGCCCGACTACCGCGCCATCATCGACGGTGAGCCGGACGGTGTCGCCCTGGTCATGCGCGGCGGCGAGGCGATCTACGGCGACGCAAACGTCGTCCAGGGCCTCGCGGGCGCGGGCTGCGACACGATCGACGTCTGCACCGTCTCCAAGCAGCTCTGCACCCAGAGCGAGATCGGCAAGAGCTACGCCGCGCTCAAGGCCTCGGGCGAGGTTTACAAGGACTTCTTCTGCGGCCTGCCCGACAACGAGCCGTCGTGCGCGCCGATGCGGGCGGTGAGCGTGAACGGCTCGTCGACGTACGACGGCGCGACCGGCGGCGATCCCGACGGTGACGGCATCGACACCGCCAGTGACAACTGCCCCGACGTCTTCAACCCGATCCGCCCCCTCGACGACGGCGCGCAGGGTGACTTCGACGACGACGGCGTCGGCGACGTCTGCGACGTCTGTCCGCTCAACGCCAACACCGACCAGTGCGCGCCCATCACCCCCGGTGACTCGGACGCCGACGGCGTACCGAACGCGAGCGACAACTGCCCCGGCGATCCGAACCCGGGCCAAGCGGATCAAGACA
>CALKVR010000590.1 GCA_938004815.1 uncultured Polyangiaceae bacterium
CCCGAAGGACGCGGCGCTCGCGGGGTTTCTCATCATCCGACGCGCCTGGGGCGCCGACGACCACACACCTCGTGGGTCGGGCCGGAGCCGAGGTTCGTCAGAGCCGACGGAGGCCCGTCACGTCACCGAAGCTGCGGCCTCCGATAGGGGAAACCAACGGACTTATGCATGGTGACCAACCCTCCTCCGGCGTACGCCGGCACCTCGAGGCGCGCTCGAGCGGGACAGTCCGCTAGGCGGCCTCGTCTCGGTGTTCCTGTTCGTGCTGGCTTGGGTGCGAAATGCGCGATCGTCGCCCCACACCGTCTGCACAGCACCTATCGCTCGCAGCGCCGAGGTACTCCTCGGCAGGACCGATCCCGGAAGGGCTTCCCTCCGCGAGCACATGGTTAGAAGTTATCATCGCAATCGTCGCCCGCAAGGCCAGGAGACGCTTCACGGCTCGGCCCCCGCTTCTTGCTTCGCCCCCGCGAGGCTGTATCGGGCCTTGCAGGGCAGGGCCTGGGCGAGCCGATCCGGGCCGAACAAGAGGTCGCGGCAGTCGGAGGCCTCTACGGCCGCGTAGTCGACGGTGAGGTCGGCCTCGAAGCTCGTCGGGGCCTCGGGGTCGTCGAGCTCGCCTTTCACGACGTCGGTGCGCTCGATCTTGCACGGCGGCGCGTTCTCGTTCGTCGAGCCGGCGCGGGCGTCGACCACCGTCTCCGCGGTCACCGTGAACGAGGCACCCCCGTCCGTTCGCTTTCCCGTGAGCTCGTCGGCGCCGTCGCCCCACGTGAGCGCGTCGCCCTCCGGCGCGTCGAGCGCGACGGCGAAGGTGAGGGTGTCGGGGAACCCGAGCTTTCCCGTCCCGCACGACTGACTGACGAGGGTGGCCGTCACGTCGTAGCGACCGAGCGACGCCGAGGTCTCGGCCGTCGCTCCCCCATCGGTGCCGGTGCCCTGGCCGAAGTCGAAGCAGGCGCCGATGAACGACGCCGCCACCAGCACCGCGCCGTACCCCGCGAGGCGGCGTGACCGCCGGGGCTGGCGAAGCCGGGGGCAAAAGCGGAGTAGCCTATCCATGTCTCGGGCACCCTGAGTCCTGGCCGCGCGCTCGGCCAAGAAAGTTGCGGTTCGAAGATGGGCATCGTCTCGGCATGCGGAAAGCTGGAGGTCGGCGTGCTCGTCCACGGTGGGGCGGGGCACGTCGAAGAGGCGCGCCGCCCGGCGCACGAGGCCGGCTGCCGTGATGGGGCGCGCGCGGGCTGGGCCGTCCTCGAAGCCGGAGGCAGCGCGGTGGACGCCGCGCAGGCGGCGGCGCGCGTGCTCGAGGACCTGCCGCAGTTCAACGCGGGGACGGGCGCGGCGCTCACCGCCGACGGAACGGTCGAGCTCGACGCGGCGCTGATGGATGGCCGCACGCTGCGCGCCGGCGCGGTCGCGGCGGTGCGCGGGTTCAAGAACCCGATCGATATCGCGCGTGCGGTGCTCGCTGACGCGCGTCACGTCTTGCTCTGCGCGGCCGGCGCCGAGCGGTTCGCCGAGGCGGCCGGCATCAGCCCCATCGACGCGACGACCCTCGTGACCGACCGCGCGCGTGCGGCGCTCGATCGGGTAAGGAGCGGCGAGGGCCCGAAGGGTTGGGCAGGCGGGACGATCGGCGCCGTCGCGCGGGACGCGCGTGGCCACCTGGCCGCCGCGACCAGCACCGGCGGCATCGTCGGCAAGCTGCCCGGGCGCATCGGCGACTCGCCGATCGTCGGCGCGGGCACCCTCGCCGACGACGAGATCGCCGCCATCTCCGCGACCGGCGACGGCGAGGGCATTCTCCTCGTCGGGTTCGCGCAGCGGATCGCGCACGCGCTGGAGGCGGGACGCGAGATCGAAGTGGTGCTGAAGGACGCGCTCGCCGTGTTGGAGAAGCGTGGCGCCGCGACCGGCGGTGTGATCGTCATCGACAAGCACGGCCGCTACGGCTGGGCGAGGTCGACGGAGACGATGACGTGGGCGTTGGCGTCAGGAGCCGGCGAAGACGCCGGCTCCTGACGAATACACAACACACAACAGGCGATGAACAACCGACAAGTCGGCACGCGCTGCCGCCTCTCGGTTGGTAGTGCGGCGATGCCCTGTCAGGTGGTTGCCGACCTGTGAATTGTCAATCGCCTGTCGCCTGTTGTGTATTTTTCGTCTCTTCTCTCGCGCACAAAAGACGAAACCCCCGGGGCTCACGCACCGGGGGCTCGTTCGTCAGCGAAACCTGATCAGGTCCCGCCGCCCGCCTTGCCGCCGGCCGAGCCGGAAGCCGACGCGCTCACGTTCACCCTGACCTCGGCGTTGACCTTGATGCCGCCGACCGC
>CALKVR010000591.1 GCA_938004815.1 uncultured Polyangiaceae bacterium
TGGTCGTGTCGCGTGGGTCGCGGGGCAAGTTCGTGTTCAGGGTCGGCTCGTCGCGATCCAGGCGGCTGACCGAGTCGCCCAGCGCTCGAAAGAAGCGCGTCAGCCCCTCGGGACCGCCCGTCACGCCCAGGAGCAGGTTCGCGGCCGTGTTGTCGCTCAGCGTGACAGCAGCGTCAGCAAGCGCCTCGATCGACATGCGACCGCGCGCCACGTGCTCGCGGGTCTTCGGTGCGTACTCGAGCAAGTCTCGTTCGCCGTAGGCGAGCTCGCGGTCGAGCGTGAGCTCACCGCGATCGACGCGGGCGAGCGTGGCGGCCGCGAGCGTCCACTTGAACGTCGAGCACATCGCGAAGCGCTCGTCGGGGCGGTGGGCCACCGACCGGCCCGAGTCGGGATCGATCGCGAACACACCGACGCGGCCGCCGACTCTCGCCTCGAGGGCGGCGAGGGCCGAGGCGTCATCGCTCGACGGCGAGACCGGGGGGTGCGCCGCCGAGCAGCCGCTAGCGAACGCGGCTCCCGCGACGAAGAACGAGCGGCGCGTGAGCATGGGCGCGGAGAACGCTCGAGGCTGCCTCTGTCATTCCCGCGGCTCGACCGAAGCCGATCACCAGGCCAAGACGAGGCTGACCCCGTAGACGAAGGCGGCGCCCAGCCAAACCGCGGCGCGAACGGACATGCCGTCGCGGATCGCCGCCCAGGGCGCGAGCGGCGGGACGAGCAACGCCGCGACCGCGGTTCCCGGCCGGCGTGCGCCAAAGAGCCCGTAGACGATCGCCACATGTGCGGTGGCGAGCGCTGCGAACCCGAGCAGCACCCCGAGTGTGACGATCGTGCGCGCGTTATCGCTCATGGCGCGTCCTCGCGCGCGGGATCGCCCGGCGTCGGGCAAGCGATCGGCAGGTGATACGTGTCGGCGATGCGTCGACCATCGGGCGACCGCCACGCGGCCTTGTGAAAGTACAGCGTGCCGTCCGGCCGACGCACCGTCCGCCACGGCGTGAAATAGGCGTTCGACGGCGGCACGCGCCAGTGGCCGGCGAACCATTGGAAGGCCTCGCCGTCCCAGTCCCACTGCCCGTCGACCCACACTTCTCCCGGGACTTCGCTGATCGTGATGACCTCGACGCGCCCGGGGGGCGGTGGGTAGGGCACCTCGACGCCGGCTTCGCGCGGCGCCGGCCCGGTGGGCGGTCGGACGATCGACGGCGAGCAGGCGACGCTCGCGACGAGCCCGAGCCAGAGGATCCCTCGCGCGGCCATCACGCGTCGCGCGTAGCAGATCACATGCCCCGAGCTGCTGGAGGGTAGGAACGCCGGTTGCAGAGCCCCGCGCGTGTGGCCCTGGGCGCGGCTCGTTCGGCTCCTGTTCGCCGGCCTGGTGGTCGGGACGTCGGGGTGCGCGTCGATCCCGGCGGGGATGGCGCACGTCCAGACCGTCGACGTCGAGGGCAACGACGAGGTGTCGAGCGGCGACATCGAGGAGAAGATCGCCACCACGCCGACTCGCAAGTTCCTGGGGATGGCGTACGGCGTCTACGAGTACAGCCTCTACGACCGCGGCGTCTTGCAGCGCGATCTCGAGCGCGTCGAGCGGTACTACCAAGCGCGGGGCTTTTATCAGGCCAAGGCGCGCGCGGGCCGCGTCGTCTACACCGCCGAGGACACGGTCCAGATCACGATCGAGGTCGAGGAGGGGCCGCGGACGCTCGTCGCGAGCGCGGTGATCGTGGGGCTGGACGGCCTGACCGCCGACGAAGCGACGGCGGTGCGCGACGCCATGGAGGCACACCTCGAGGAGGGCTCGCCGATCGAAGAGGAGCCTTTCGAGCAAGCCGAAAAGGACATGAAGCGGGCGCTCACCGATCGAGGGTTCGCGTGGGCGAAGATCGAGCGCCAGGCCGACGTCGACTTGGCGCGCCACGCCGCGCGCGTCACGTTCACGGTCACCGCCGGCCCCAAGGCCACGTTCGGTCGCGTCAGCGTTCGCGGGCTCAAGGAGCTGCCCGCAGAAGTGGTGACCGACACCATCAACATCGACCCCGGCGACGACTACTCGACCGAGACGATCGACGACGCGCGCGAGGCGGTCGTGGCGCTCGGGACCTTCAGCTCGGTCGAGATCGTCCCCCAGCTCGGTGAGACGCCGAGCAAGAATCGCCGCGTCGACCTGCTCGTCAAGGCGCGCGAGTCGAAGCTCAGGAGCGTCCTGCTCGGCGGCGGGTTCCAGCTGGATTCGATCCGCACCCAGGCGCACCTGCGCGTCGGTTGGGAGGATCGCAACCTCCTCGGTGGGTTTCGTCATTTCACCGTGGAGCTGAAGCCGACGCTGAACCTCTACCCGACGCGCGTGCCCACGTTCGAGGCACCGACGACGGTCCTGCCCGGCGAGAGGTTCCGCGCGACGTTGCGGCGGCCGAGCTTCATCGAATCACGCCTCGCCGGCGTGCTCGCGCAAGAGGTCAACACCTACCCCGTCCTGCTCACCCAGAAGGTCGACCCGGAGGCGCCGGTGCTCGGGTACTTCGAGTACAAGGGGTCGGCCGGCGTGGAGCGCGCGGTGTGGAAGGCCTTCTTCGCGCCCTCCTACAACTTTCAGTACAACCTCCCGTTCGCGTACCAGGGCACGCTCGACCCCGACCTGCACCCGATCATGGTCTCGTACCTCGACGGGCTGGTGACGCTCGATCTGCGCGACGATCGGCTGCGGCCGCACGCAGGGGCCTACCTCTCGACCGACCTCCAGTTCGCCGGCATCGGCGGAGACGCGCGTGATTTCCGCGTTCAACCCGAGGTGCGCGGGTACATCCCGCTCGGCAAGCACGTGACGCTGGCGACCCGCACCACCGTCGGCTTTCTCTTTCCGCTCAACTACGGCGCCGCGTCGCAGGAGGTCGCGGCGATCGGGCGGTCGACCGGTGTGGCTCGGCCCGCCTATGTGCGCGATCTGCAGATCATGTTTCTGCGCGGCTTCTTCTCGGGCGGCCCCGGGTCGAACCGTGGCTATCCGCTCCGAGCGGTCGGCCCGCACGGCGCGGTGCCTTTCTATCAGCCGGGCGTCGACGCCGCGGCGCTCGCCTCGGGGTGCGACGTCGACAGCGCCGCCTACGACTCGGCGAAATGCGCGGTCCCTCTCGGCGGGCTCACGCTCTGGGAGGCATCGCTCGAGCTCAGGTTCCCGATCGTCGATCCGCTCGGCGGCGTGGTCTTTTGCGACGCGAGCGACGTGTCGGCCCAACCCGTGGACCTCAGGCTGGGGTATCTGCACCTCTCGTGCGGCGCGGGCCTGCGCTACGACACCCCGATCGGAGCGGTGCGCCTCGACGTCGGCTACCGCATCCCCGGCGCGCAGTACCCCGCCGACGCGGATCGCCGCCTCGAGGGCGACCCCGGTGACTTCTTCGGCGCGCCCATCGCGTTTGCGCTCGGCCTCGGGGAGGCTTTCTGATGAAGCGCCTCGGTCGAACCGTCGCTGGGATCGCCAAGACGCTGGGCTTGCTCGTGGTGTTCATCGTCTCGCTCGCGGGGGCCGTCCTCTTGCACCTCGGTCTGAGCGTCCCGCGCGAGCTCGTGCGGACGCGCGTGAACGAGCTCCTCGCGGCGACGTTCCATGGTGAGGTGCGCGTCGACGCCGTGGCGAGCATTCGGCTCGGCGAGCTCGAAGGGATCGAGGCCACCGTGCTCGACCCCGATGGCAAGCGGGCGGCGTGGGTCGCGGGCGGCCGGGCGCGCATCGACCTCCGCACGCTCGTCCGCTCGCTGGTCGGTCAGGACGCGCTGGCGATCGTGATCCCCGAGATCGAGGTCGACGCGGCCGAGGTCGTGCTCGACGTCGACCCCGACGGCAACCTCGGCATCGCGCGCGCGTTCGAGCTCCGAGACACCGAGCCATCCGAGCCCGGGCGCCCGACGTCGGTCGAGCTCCAGAGCGTGCGGGTTCGGCACGCGTGGGTCCACGGTGACGCGCTCGGTGGCAGGACGTTGGACGCCGACGTCGACGGGCTCGTCGCGAGCCTTCGGTCGGACACCGACGGTACCCTCATCGCGCTCGACGGGGTCGCGGTCTCGGCGCGCGGGAACCCGGGCCTCGATCCACGCGGTGTCGCGTCGGGCAGCCTCATGGTGCCGGCGGATGCGAGCGATGAGCTCTCGGCCAGCGGAGCCTTCGTCGGGTGGGCGGGTGAGATCGCCGTTTCACTCGAGGGCTCGCTACGGGGCGAAGCGGTGTCGGCGTCGATCGTCGTCGATGAAGCATCGCCTGAGGCGCTGTCGCAGATCGACCCCGCCATCCAGCTGGCCTCGACCGTCCGTGCCCGAGCCGAAATCGAAGGCGAGCTGCCCGTTCTCTACGCTCGTGCCGAAGTGGACGCGGGGGGTGCGGTCGCGACCGTGGATGGCGCCGTCGTCATGCCCGGTGCCGCCGACGATCCCATCGTGGCCTGGCTCGGCCTGCGGGCCGACGCGCTCGATCTATCCGTCCTGGCCCCGAGCGCGCCGCCGTCGCGACTCTCGCTCGACCTCGCTGCGGCGGCTGCCATCGGGCCGGGCGCGCGCGTGCGCGGGCTCTTCGCGGTCCGGCACCACCCCGGCGCGCTCGCGGGCAACGCGCTGCCTGCCGCGCAGCTCGTGGGCAGCTTTCACCAAGACGGTGGGCGCGTCCGCGGCCTCGTCGCCGAGCCCGGCGTCCCCGTGTCGCTCGAGGCGACCGTCGCTCCGCTGGGGCCGCATCACCTCCTCACGTTCACCGCGAGCTCTGACGTGCGCGAGCTCCGTGGCATCACCAGGGTCGAGCCGATCGGCCGTGGCCGCGCCGAGCTGGCGGTCGAGGGGACGCTGGTGCTCGAGACGCTCGATCTGGACGCAGCGGCGCGAGCGCGGCTCTGGGACCTCGATGCGGGCGGGGTCCAGGCCGCCTACGTCGGCGTCGAAGCAGACGTTCACGGTCGCATCCCGGCTGCGGCTCTCGAGGCGACCGTCGACGCACGCGCCATCCGGGCGGCCGACCGCACGCTGGTGGCCGCGCGGGCCCAGGTGTCCGGCACGCTCGAGCGTCTCGTCGTTCACGCCGAGGCTACCGGTGGGGATCGAACGCCCTCCGGTCGGCTCGACGCCACCGTCACGACGACGCCCGCGCCCCGCGCCGACGACGTGCGCCTCGTGCTATCGCGCGCCGGCGTAGAAACCGTCACTACGAT
>CALKVR010000592.1 GCA_938004815.1 uncultured Polyangiaceae bacterium
TCACTTGCGAGCGTCAGCGAGGGGCCGGTTTCCATACCAATGCGAACTTCGCGAAGCGGCACTAGCCCGGGCTCTTCCGCTTGATCATGCGGATCTCGTTACCCTTGTCGTTGAAGGTCACGTCATCCATGAACATGCGAATGAGCATCAGCCCGCGGCCGCTCGCGCGCTCCATGTTCGCGATGTCGGTCGGGTCGGGCAGCGTGGAAGGGTCGAAGCCCGGGCCCTCGTCGGTGACGGTGTACTCGACGTTGCCGGGCGTGTAACGGGCCACGACACGCGCGCGGCGGGCCGAGTAGGGCAGCTGCTTTCGGCGCGCTTCGATCGTCTCCGCGAACGCGGCGCCGCCTGGCTCGAGCAGCTCGGAGCTGACCTCCAAGTTGCCGTGCACCACCGCGTTGACGATCGCCTCGCGCAGGGCGACGCCGACCTGCAAGACGCCCGTCTCGTCGCACACCCCCACCTGGACGAGCTGGGCTTCGAGCTGGCCGATGATCTCACCGAGACGCGCCATGTCGGGGCCGAGCTCGAATTTGACCTCGCGCGCCTCGAGCGGGTCGACCGAGCTGATGCGGCCGACGTCCTGAGCGATCTCGACGATCGCCTGGACGGTATCGGCGAGGTCGTCGGCGAGGCGACGCTTGGGAACGTAGCTCGACGCGCCCATGCGGAGAGCGTCGATGGCGGTCTCCTCGCTGCCGTGCGCCGTCATGAGCACGACCGGGATCGAGGGGTGCTCTCGGCGCATCGCCTCGACCAGCTCGAGGCCCGTCATCTCGGGCATCATCAGATCCGTGACGACGGCGTCGGGGCGAGCGCCTTTGATCTTGGTGAGGGCGTCTCGGCCGTCGGACGCGTACACGACGGCGTAGCCGCGCTTGGTCAGGAGCGCGCCCGCGAGCCGCCGATCGATCGGCGAGTCGTCGACGACGAGGACGGTGGCCATGGCTACGGCGCGCAGTCTACCGAACGCGGGGCCGAATTGGCGACGCTCGGAGCGCTCGACGACGATCAGCCTGGCGTATTTTCATCTGCAGGCTTCGGCGAGGCGGCGCTGGCACGAGATCGGAAGCGCCGGAGCTCGTCGAGGAGCTGCTCGTACTCGGTCCCCAGATCGGCGACGGGGCGGTCGACGTGAGCGATATCGCCCGCTCGACCGCGCTGCTCGAGCTCCCTCGCGAGCTGGCACGCGCGCTTGGCGCCCCAATGGTCGGCCGAGCCCTTGAGCGTGTGCGCCGTCCGCGTGAACAGGGGGATGTCGCCCTGGTCGAGCGCGGCCGAGAGCTCTTCCAGCCAGCGCGGCGCCTCCTCGAGGAGCATCCCGGCCAGCTCTCGCGCGAGCTCCTCGTCGCCGCCCGCACGCTCGATGGCAGCTGGCAGATCGACGACGCTCACCCGTTCGCGTGTGGCCTCGGGCGGCGCTGGCTCCGCCACCGAGACGCGCATCCCCAGGAGCCGCTCCATCTCCGAGAAGAGATCCGGTAGCCGTACCGGCTTCGTCACGTAGCCGTCGAAGCCGGCCGAGATGCACTGCTCGCGGTCGCCTTTCATCGCGTGCGCGGTGACCGCGATGACGGGCAGACGCTGGCGCTTCTCTTGAACCTCCACGGTGCGCAGGGCGCGGATGGTCTCGAGGCCGTCCATGATCGGCATCTGGATGTCCATCAAAACGAGGTCGAACGTCTGCTCGAGCATCGCTTGCAGCGCGGCGCGACCGTCCGACACGCCGGCGGCGGCGTGCCCGGCCTTCTCCAGGACGCGAAGCAAGAGGACGCGCCCGGCGGCGCTGTCCTCGGCGACCAGTATCGACAGCTGCCGGTGGGGGTGGCTCGGTCGCTTGTTCGAGCTGGGCGGCGCCGCATCGTCGGGGTCGCCCGCCCCGAGCGCGACGAGCGCCGCGTCGCGCAGGCGAGGCCGCCCCACCGGCTTGACCAAGTACGAGAACCCTTGCTCCTTGCACGCGGCCGCGCCGTCGCTCTGGCTCGGAGCCGTGAGCATCATCACCACCGGCGCGCCGCACTTTCGGGCCACGCGAGCAGCGGCCGCGACGCCGCCCGCCGACTCGTCGTAGAAGACCAGCGCGGGGGCCGCGTCGGAGGCGCGCGCCAGCCCCTCCTCGCTGCTCGAAGCGACGATCGGGCGGGCGCCCAGCTCACCCAGCGCGCGTTCGAGCAGCAGCCGTGACGCGGTCGAGTCGTCCACGACGAGGACGGTGCGCTCGAAGAGCGGCCCCTCGAGCGTCGAGGGCCGGCGGTGGCTCTCGGCGTCCACCGGGAACGGGAGCTCGACCAGGAAACGGCTGCCCTTGCCGGGCTCGCTCTCGACCGTGAGCTTGCCGCCCATCATCGTGGCGAGGCGCGAGCTGATCGTGAGCCCCAGGCCGGTGCCGCCGAAGCGCCTCGTCATCGAGCCGTCGGCCTGGGTGAACGCCTCGAAGATGAGCTCCTGCTTGTCGCGCGGGATGCCGATGCCGGTGTCCTCGACCGCGATCAGGAGCCGGACACGATCGACGGGCTTCGGCGGCGGCGCGCTCGATGGCCCGCTCGATGGGGGTCGCCTCGACTCGGGCATCGAGCCACGGTCCGGTGGCGTCGAGTCCATCGCCTTCAGCCGCACCTCGGTGAGCACGTGCCCCTTCTCGGTGAACTTCACGGCGTTGCCGATGAGGTTCACGAGGATCTGGCGGAGCCGCTGCTCGTCACCGATGAGCCGGGTCGGGATCGAGGCCGGCACGTCGTACGCGATCTCGAGGCCCTTCTCCTGCGCCTTGAGGGCGAGCGTGCGCGAGACGCCGGCGACGACCGCGCCCAGGTCGAAGGGATCTTCGTCGATGTCTAGCTTGCCGGCCTCGATCTTGGAGAAGTCGAGCAGGTCGTTGATGAGGACGAGGAGCGCCTCGGCCGACGTGCGCACCGTCTCGAGGTACTCGCGCTGATCGCGCGACAGCTCGGTGTCGAGCGCGAGGTTGGTCATCCCCAAGATGCCGTTCAGAGGCGTGCGGATCTCGTGGCTGACGTTCGCGAGGAAGTAGCTCTTCGCCCGGTTGGCCGCCTCGGCCGCCTCCTTGGCCTGGGAGAGCTCCTGCTCGGCTTTCCGGCGCGCCGAGAGCAGATCGAGCAGCGAGGCCGAGTGCTCGCGCTCTTGCCGCAGCGTCGCCTCGGCGTAGCGCTCGGCCGCGCGCTTGGAGAGCCCGGCCATCACCACCATGACCGGCGTCGTCACGAAGTGGACGAGGACACGGAGCAAGTCGTCCTCGGTGTAATGGAACGACCACGCCGGCTCGGCGTAGTAGCCCATCAGGTAGGTCACCGTGAGCAGCGCGCTGACGAGGCCCACCCGCAGCCCGCCGGTGAACGCGGCGAACACACAGATGGTCATCAGGATCGCAGGCGGGTTCGGGAACCGAAAGTTCAGCCGCCCCGTGAGCTCCACGACGACGATCACCCCGAGGACGAGGAACGGCCCCAAGAAGGCGTTCGGCCCTTTGCCGAGCAGGTTGCGGACGGCCTGCTCCTCGTCCGGCTGGTCCGCCTGGTCGAGGCCGTCCGTTCCCTCGTCGGTGGCCATGCCGCGTGCTTCTCACGGCAACGTCTCTGGCGCTAGAGGGGGTCCCGCCTCAGAAGCGCCCAGCGATCGAGACGCCGCCGGGCCACAACGACAGGCGCACGGCGCCCTGAGCTTGCGCCTTCGCGCTAGGCTTATCGGCTCCGACCGTGAACCAGAGCACCGTGGCCGTGCCGAGGAGCGCCGCACCGCCGGCGGCGAGGCCGATAGACGCGTAGTGGTAGCGTTCGCCCTCGTCCGCGACGCTCTGCTTCGCGGGGTCGCAGCGAGAGAGCTCGGCGTTGCACGTCTCTTTGACCTCGCTGATCGCCGCTTGGCCGAGGCCGAAGAGCAC
>CALKVR010000593.1 GCA_938004815.1 uncultured Polyangiaceae bacterium
CGATTCGGTACGTACCGGCGCTGTGCCACGCCATCCGAATGAACAGCGGGCCGTAGTGGCCGAAGTCGGCCGGCCACCAGTCTTTCGAGTCGGTCATCACGGCGGCGATGTCGCGCTTCAGCGCGGCGTAGTCGATGCTCTTGAACGCCTTCGCGTAGTCGAAGCCCCTGCCCATGGGGTTCGATTTGTCGGAGTGCTGGTGCAAGAGATCGAGCCGAAGCTGCTTCGGCCACCAGTCACGGTTCGACGTTCCTCCGCCAGAGGTGTGATTGAACGGACACTTGCCTTCGGTCATGGCTGCTCTCCTCGCTCGTTCGAGACTGCGGTGTGTAGGGGCAACGTAGGCCGCGACCGTTCGATAGGCCATTCGTCAAATTGTATCGCGCTGATAGCTATTGCCTATCAACGTGCATCGCCGTGAAAGCCGCCTATCGTGGTGCGGATGAGCGGTGCGCGCCTGGCTGCTGTCGTCTGTGCCTCGGGCGCATGCGCGCTCTTCGCCTGCGACGACGCGGAGACGGATCCGAATTGCCAGCTCGTCGACGACGGCTACGGGCCTGACGGCACCGTCGCGATCACGGCGACGGTCGTGGCCTCGGGGCTCGACGTTCCGTGGTCGATCGCGTTCTTGCCCGAGGGCGACATGCTCGTCACCGAGCGCGCGGGCCGCGTTCGCGTCGTCACGCTCGCCGGCGAGGTGCGCGCGCCCGTCGCCGAGCCGGCCGTCGCCGCGCAGGCCGAGGGCGGCCTCCTGGGCCTCGCGCTCCACCCCGACTTCGCGAACACCGGCTTCTTCTACGTCTATTTGACGGGCGACGAGGGCGGCGAGCGAAAGAACCGCGTCGAGCGCTGGGTGCTCGCGGCCGACCGATCGTCGGCGACGCTCGATCGCGTCATCCTCGGCGGCATCGCCGCATCACACCTGCACGACGGGGGCCGCATCCGCTTCGGGCCCGACGGCATGCTCTACGTGGGCACCGGCGACGGGCGCGAGCCCGATCGATCGCAAGACCCCGACGACACGGCCGGCAAGATCCTCCGCATCACGCCCGAGGGCGACGCGCCGGCCGACAATCCCTTCTCGGGCAGCCCCGTGTTCGTCCTCGGCGTCCGCAACACCCAAGGCTTCGACTGGCGCGACGACGGCGTGCTCGTCGTCACCGACCACGGCCCCAGCGGCGAGTACGAGGGGCGCACCGGCCACGACGAGGTGAACGTGGTGCAACCAGGCGACAACCTCGGGTGGCCCACGATCTACGCGTGCGAGTCGGGGGCGGGCTTCGTCACGCCGGCGATGACCTGGAAAGAGGCGCTCCCGCCCGGTGGCGCGTCGTTCTACCGCGGCTCCGCGATCTCGGAGTGGAGCGGCAGCCTCCTCGTCTCGAGCCTCGGCGGCGAGCACCTCCAGCGCGTCGTCTTCGATCCCGACGGCGAGCGCGTCGCGTCCCACGACGTCTACCTGCGCGGCGCGCACGGCCGGCTGCGTGAGGTCGTGATGGGCCCCGACGGTCACCTCTACGTGACGACGAGCAACTGCGACGGCCGCGGCACCTGCGGACCCGAGCAGGATCTCATCTTGCGCATCGCTCGCTGAGCGCGGCGAGCGCGAACGGCTTGCAACCATCCGCGGTCGCGCCACACTTTCATGCAGTGGTGCCCGAGCCGCTCCGCCGTTGGCTCCCCGCGCTGGAGCTGGTCGCGTTCGCGACGCTGGTGCGGAGCGTCGCGTTCGACCGGTGGATCACGGTGCTGGTCTCGGCGCTGCTGCTCGCGAGCGTGTTCGGCATTCGGCGCGGCCGGTCGTGGGGCGTCGCGCTCGCGTTCGCCGCCTCGTTCTTCTTTCCGGCGGCAGCGCTGCTCGGCATGGCCCCGGGCTGGTTCGTCGCCGTCGGCGCCATCGCGGCCGCGCCGTTCCTGCTCACCTGGCGAGCGTTCGCGCGCCGCGACCGCCAGGCGACGATGTGGCTCGCGGGCCTCTCTGCCGGCGCGGGCTCGCTCATCGCGCTCGTGTGGCATCAGGTGGCGTGGTCGCTCTTTTGGACGTTCCCGGCGCTGTTCCCGAGCTTTCGGCCGCAGCACGGGCTGCTCGTCTCCGCGCTCCTCGCGATCGGGGCCGGCGTCGGCGTGGCTCGCTGGCGGGCGAGCCGGCTCGCGGCCGCGCGCGAAGCGGCGTCGGCCTCGACGGGCGTTCGAATCGCGACGCCGGCGCGGATCACCTCGGCGGACACCGACCCCATCGCCGAGTGGGAGGCCGAAGAGGCGCTCCGCGCCGAGCCCGCCGCGCGAACGATGGTCAAACCGCGATCAGGCTAGGGTCCGGCGGGCATACACCGTCATGCTTCGCCTTTCTTTGGTCCTGGTTGGCGTACTGGGCGCCGCGTGCGGTGGTGTGGTCGTCCTCGAAGAAGACGACGATGGCGCGGGGGGCTCGAGCGCCGGCCCCGGCAGCTCGAGCGCGAGCTCGTCCAAGAGCGCGTCCGCGAGCACGACCAACGCGAGCGCCAGCAGCAGCAGCGGCGGCGCGACCTGCGCGAGCCTCGAGGCCGCGTTTCAGCAGGCGGTCGCCGCCGCCCAGAGCTGCAACCCGTTCCTGAGCATCCCGCAGTGCTCGCTCATCGTCGACGATAGGTGTGGCTGCCCGACCATCGTGCTGAACGAGACCGCGCCCGATCTCGTCCAGGCCGTTCAGCAGGCGTACGCCGCCTGGGTGAACGCCGGGTGCGGGCCGCTCGACTGCGGGTTCTGCGACCCCGCCGAGGGCGGTGGGTGCTCGCAGAACCCCGACGGCCAAACGGGCACGTGCGTGGGCTTCACCACGTTCTGATCGATCGCCCGGCGTCACCGGCACTCGGGGGGCAGCACGTAGCCTGGCCGCTTGTGCTTCTCCACGAGCGCCGGCAGGCGATCGAGCTTCTCTTGACACTTCTCACGCGTCGCGCCGTCGAGATGCTTGTGGAAGGAGTCGAGGCACTTGGGATCGAACAGACCGCATAGCTCCATGCTGACGCGCGTCGTACAAGTCGACGCCTTGGTGCAGAGCGCCGCCGTGTCGAGCTCGCTCGCGGGCGCGCCGACCGCCGCGTCGACCGCGCCCGGCTCCGCGTCGGAGCCACCCTCACCAGTCGACGCGTTCGCTTCGGCTTCGACCTCCACCTCCAGGCTCGCATCCGCCGAGATGGCCGGCCCATCGTGGGCCGGCGCGGGCGGCATCGACCCCGCAGGGTGGGGAACGAAGGCACAGGCGGTGAGGAGGACCGAGCAAACCGTGAGACCAGCGAGAGTTTTCATAGGTACGGGAGCCAGTCGGCGCCCGGCCCGAACCCGTCACGCGGCGCTCCGTCTTTTTTCGCCCGACCGCGCAACTTCGGGCCCCCGTCCGATCGTCTTCGCAGGAGGCAGAGGCCCGCGTGGCTCTCGCCGAGAGGAGACGTCATGGAAAAGGCTCATCAACTCCGCGGTAAGACGGCGCTCGTGGTCGGCGCGAGCTCGGGTGTCGGCCGCGAGGTCGCCCGGCAACTGGCGACGGCGGGTGCACGGGTCGTAGCGGTCGCGCGCGGCGCGGAGGCGCTCGAATCGCTGGCCAAAGAGACGGACGGCATCCGCGCGGTGCCCGGCGACGCTACGGACGCCGTCTTCGCCGAGAAGCTCGTCCGCGACCACAGCCCCGACGCCATCGTCCTGCTCGCCGGGGTCGTGCCCAAGATGGCGGCGTTTCACGAGCTCGACTGGGACACGTTCTCGGAGGCGTGGAACAATGACGTGAAGCTCTCGTTCCACGTCATGCGCGCCGCGCTCGATCTCCCCCTCCGCCCAGGCAGCACCGTCATCCTCGGCTCGAGCGGCGCCGCCATCAACGGCTCCCACCTCTCCGGCGGCTACGCGGGCGCCAAGCGCATGCAGTGGCTGATGGCCGGCTACGCGCAAAAGCACTGCGACGCCAAGGGCCTCGGCATCCGCTGCATCGCATTCCTGCCGACGCAGCTCGTCGAGGGCACGCGCACCGCCGAGATCGCGTCGACGACCTATGGGGCATCGCTCGGCATGTCGTCCCGCGCGTACATGGATCGCTTCGAGGTCCCGATCGACGCGTCGAAGGTCGCGGTAGGGATCGTGTCGGCCATCGTCGGGGAGGTTCCGGCGGGCGTCACCGCCGTCACCGTCTCGGGCAAAGGGGTCCAGCCGCTCCCATGACGAGCCCCGACGAGCCGGGGGTGCTCCCCGCGATCGCTCACGGTCGAGAGCGCTTCCTCGAGCTCGTCGGAGCCATCCGCCCGGAGCTCCATCGGTACTGCGCGCGCATGACGGGCACTGTCTTCGACGGCGAAGACGTCGTGCAAGAGACGCTCGCCAAGGCGCACTATGCCCTCGGCGAGATGGAGGACATGCCCGCCCTCCGTCCCTGGCTCTTTCGGATCGCCCACAACACCGCCATGGACTTTCTCCGGCGCTACGAGCGAAAGAACGTCGATATCGTCGCCGAGGTCCCCGAGGCTCCGCGCGACGACGACGCCGGCCCCGACCCGGCGCTCGTCGAGGCGGCGCTCGAGGTGTTCGTCGCCTTGCCGCCAGCGCAGCGGAGCGCGCTCGTGTTGAAAGACGTCCTCGGGCAGTCGCTCGAGGAGACGGCGGCGACGATGGGCACCACCGTCTCGGCGGTGAAGTCTGCGCTCGTCAGGGGCCGGGCCACCGTCGCTCGGCGCGCGCAACCGGCCCCGCGCCCGGCCATCTCGGAGGCCGAGCGCCGCAAGGTCGAGCGGTACGCCGATCTCTTCAACGCCCGCGACTGGGACGGCTTGCGCGCGCTCATGGGCGAAGAGTCGCGGCTCGATCTCGTGTCGCGCTGGCAGCGCGGCGGTGCGGGGGCGGCGCGCTACTTCACGCGGTATGCCGAGGTCGCCGACGACGAACGGTTGCGCGCCGTCGCCGGCACGCTCGACGGCGCCGCCGTGATCGCCGTCTTCGCCGCGGGCGCCCGAGAGCCGTCGTATTTCATCCGCGTCGAGTGGGCGGGCGACCGCGTCGGGCTCATCCGCGATTTCCGCTACGTGCCCTACATCTCGACCTCGGCGAGGTTCGTCCCGGGCTGACGCGCTATGCTCGGCGCGCCGATGGCCCCCGTCATCCCGGACCCGAAGCGCATCAAGTCGTTCAAGACGCAGGCCGCCTTCGAAGCGTGGCTCGAACAGAACCACGATCGCGCGCCCGAGATCTGGATCAAGATGCACAAGAAGGCTTCGGGCCTCGCGTCGATCGACTGGGCCGAGGCCGTCGACGTTTGCCTCTGCTGGGGCTGGATCGACGGCATTCGCAAGGGCTTCGACGAGACGTCGTTCCTTCAGCGGTACACCCCACGGCGCAAGCGCAGCGTGTGGAGCCAGATCAACCGCGACAACGTCGAGCGCCTCATCGCCGCGGGCCGCATGACGCCGCACGGCCTGCGCGAGGTCGACGCCGCCAAGGCCGACGGCCGCTGGGCCGCGGCCTACGCGCCGATCCGCGCCACGACGACCCAGACGATCCCCGACGATCTGCGCGCCGCGATCGCCAAGAGCGCGCGCGCCAAGAGGACGTTTGCTCTGCTCGACAAGACGAACCTCTTCGCGCTGGCGTACCGCACCAACGCGATGAAGACGCCGGCCGGTCGCGAGAAAAAGATCGCCGCGCTCGTCCAGATGCTCGCGCGGGGCGAGACGATCGTGCCCATCCGCAAAACGCGCGCGAAAAAGACCGGCGAATAGTATCCTCGAGCGGCTTGAGCCCCATCGACGACATCGTTCGACGGTACTACCGGCGCGAGCCCAAGCAGTCTCGCTCGCGCGCGCTCGTCTCGGCGGTGCTGCAGGCGACCGACGAGCTCCTCCGGCGCGGCGATCCGCTCGAGCAGGTGACGGTCGAGCGCGTCAGCGATCGCGCCGGCATCGGCATGGGCACGTTCTACGAGTACTTCGCCAGCAAGGACTCGGTGCTCGGCGTGCTGATCGGCAAGGTCACGCGCGCCAACTTCGACGATCTGGCGCGCAAGCTCGACGCGCTGGAGCACGAAACGCTCGACGAGCTGACCCTCGCGTTCGCGCGCTGCGTGACCGACGTGTACCTCGCGCACCCCAACCGGACCCGTACGATCATCGAGGCGGTCGGGCGGCTGGGCCTGGGCGGCCTGGTGAACGACGAAAAGGACCGCTTCGCCGAGCTGCTCGCCGCGCGCGCCTCGCGCTTCTTGCCGGGCGAGCACCCCGCGGCGGTCGCGGCGACGATGCGCGTGCTCGCCGACTCCGCGATGGGCGTGCTGCTCTTCGCGTCGTTGCGGGGCGGCCCGGTCGACACCCACCGCGTCGCAGACGAGCTCGCCGCGATCGGCAGCGCCACCATCGCTCGCCGGCACGCCGCGGGGATGCGGGCCTACGCCGACGCGCGGGCCCACTGAACAGTGTACGGGCGCGTCTGGCTACGGGATCGTCTGGCCGGGGTTGAGCAGCCCGCGCGACGCGAGCGACGGTGGCTGCCACACGAAGTCGGCGTAGGCCTGCCCCGTGCCCGTCAGCTGGAGCGAGAGACCGATGATGGTGGTGTCGGGCTCGCTCGCGACGATATCGACGCTCCCGAGGCCGATGGCCGGCCCGTCTTGCCCGCTGAACCCGCCCTCGTAGCTCAGGAACAGCACCACGTCGTCGAAAGGATCGACGAGCGCGAGCCCGTCGGGGCTGCCGTTCTGCATGCCCGACTTCGGGAACCAGATGGCGCCGACCCCGTTCTCTTCGTCGGGGATGACCCCGTCGAGCGGGACGGTGTCGTAGGAGAGGCCGTCCGAGCCGCTGTAGAGGACGACCGACCAACCGAAGAGGTCGGTGCCGGCGGGCCCCGCCACCTCGATGCCCTCGTCGACGTCCGCGCCGTTGTTGTCGTAGTGGAGCTCGTTGATCCAGGGCAAGCCGGGGGCGGCGCCGCCGGAGCCGCTCGTGGAGGCGTTCGAGCTGATCGACGACGACGACGTGGTGGTCACCGCCGACGACGAGGCCGACGCGCCACCGTCGCCCCCGGCTCCGCTCGATGCGCTGCTCGTCGCGAGCTCCGAAGGACACGCGAGGTTGGGCCCGAGCCGGCATTCGGCGAAGCCGTTGCCCTGCTCGTTGCACTGCTTCTGGCCCTCTTGCCCGGCCTCGCAGCGGCAGAAGACGAAGTCGCCCGGGTTGCATATCGGCTCCGTCTCCGCCGAGTCGCCGCCGCAAGCGAAGACACCCAGCCACAGAGCAAGCACCCCGGACGTGCTCCAGCGCATACGAAGAGGGAGCGTAGCCGAAGCTGCTGCGGTCAGGGGCCGACGAAGCAGTAGATCTTCGCCGCGCCACCCGTCGAGCCCGGGTTTCCGCAGCTGCCATCGTGCGACGAGTTCCACGACGAGAACGGCGGGTCCGGGTTCATGTTGGGGCCCAGCCCGTCCGAGTGTCCGACCTTCACGTTGCCGTTGCCGCTCGTCCAGTCGTCGCACGTCCCCTCGAAGTCGAGCGCGCCGGCCGGGTTGCTGCCCGTCATGATGTCGTGCTCGTTCGGCGGCGGCGACCCGGACCATTGGCCGTTGACCATCTCGCCGGTCTCGGTGAGAAAGAGCGCCGCGTCGCCGTCCATCGCGTGGAGCTCGACGTCATCGGCCGCCACCATGACGCCGGCCGCGTTGTAGTACGGCCCCGGCCCGATGCGGTCGCGCGCGTCGGTCGGTGGATCGAAGGCGCTCAGGTACGCGCGCCACGTCTTTGCACCCTCGCCGACGGCGGCCGCCAGATCCTGACAGCGCTGATCGGCGCCGGCGAGGCCCCCGAAGTTGCCGTCCGGATAGGTGTCGCTCGTCACGAAGAAGTTCATGAGCGAGCTGCCTCCAGAGCTGGAGCTGGCGCTGGTGCTCGTGCTCGTCGAGGTGCTCGACGCCGTGCTGCCCGAGCCGGAGCCGGTGTTGCTGCTCCCGCTGCCGCTGGCGATCGTGCTCGAGCTCGTGCTCGTGCCGCCCCCCGAGCCGGTCTCGTCGTCCCCGCAGCCGGTGCATGCCCACAAAACGACCATCGTCGCGCCGAGCGTTCGCATCTCCATCACTCCTCCGTAGGTGGCGATCCTAGGCGTATCGCGCGCGCGGTGAGCCGGAAATAATCCCGCTACCTCGCCTCGCTCTGAACCCACGCGTAATACCGGTATCCGAGATCGGTCCGGTGCGGGCCCGAGTCGGTGCCGACGCGCGTGAGGGCGAACTCGCCGCGCGGAGGGATGACGCTCGGCGCAGGCTGAGCGAGCGACGCGGGCTCGGCGTGCTCGGGGCCCGCGTGGAGCCGCTCGTAGGTGGCGACGTCGAGCGCGACCCGGTGCCCCGCTCGCTCGTCGGTGCCGAGCACGTCGAGGACGTGGGGCACGTAGGCACGCTCGGGGTCGACGAAGACGCCGCTGAAGACACGCGCGCTGGCGCCGCTCCCGTACGAGAAGAAGGCGGCGCGCGTGCCGGCGAGCGCGGCGCGCGACGGCGCCGTCTCGAGCAAGCTCGCGAGCGCGAGGTACATCGAGCCCGAGTAGATGTTGCCGATCCGCCGTGAGAGCGCGAGCGACGGCTCGATGCGGCGCGCGAAGCACGCGCGGAACAGCTCGGAGCGCGCGAGCTGCTTCTCGGCGTCTTTCCGCACGGCCGCGTCGGTCGTCGCGCGTGCGTCGAAGAGCAGCGGGGCCGCGGCCTCGAGGGCCGGCCGCAGCGACGGGCCGGCGCGCCACGCGTCACCGAGGACCCGAAGCGCTGCGTACTCGCTCATGCGAGGGAACGGGACGTGAAAGAGCAGGTGCTCGGCCAGCTCGTCGATGCGGGCGGCCGGGCGGCGGAGCTCGCGGCGCGCGCGCTCGAGGTACATCTCGGTCGCCTCGGCCATCGCGCCGAGGTACACGTCGATCGAGTACTTGCCATCGACGACGGCGGTGCTCAGCCCGTTGGGGCGAAAAAAGTCTCGCTCGTCTCGTGTGATGGTGCCGGCGACGCGCGGGTCGAGCGCGAGCAAGCGGGGCTCTTCCGAGACGACCATCGCGACCGCGCCCGCGCCCTGCGTGTACTCGCCCGCGCTTCGCAGCGGGTACTTCGAGACGTCGGTCGCGATCACGAGCGCGTAACGCTTGGTGGCCTCGCCGGCCCGGAACGCGTTCACCACCGACTCGAGCGCGTACGTGGCGCCGATGCAGGCGAACTGGAACTGCGGCGCGCCCACCCGGCGCAGCTCGACCCCGAAATGTTGCTCGATCATGCCGAGCACGTAGGCCGCGATCGACTTCGATTGGTCGACGGTGGTCTCGGTCCCGATAGCGATGGTGCCGATCTCGCGCGGATCGATGCCGCCGTGAGCGATCGCCTTGACCGCGGCCATGGCGGCGAGCGTCGCGGAGTCCTCGTGCGCGTCCGGCACGGCCATTTCGGTGACCCCCACGCCCTTGGTCACCTTGCCGACGAGGTGCTCGACGCTCGGCTCGCCCAGCTCGGGGGCGCGGACGCGCGCCCACTCGTCACGAAGGTCCAGGTAGAGGCGCGGCACGTGCACGCCCACGGCGTCGATACCGACGGTGCGCTCGAGAGTGGAAGCAACCATGGGGCGCGAACCCTCGCGGACCGCGGCGCAGAACGCAATCACGAGGTGCATTCCAGACCGAACGGTCATTGTTGGTTTGTTTTTCAATCAGCTGCGTGGCGGACGTCGGCCGATCACTGGTATTTCACGGAGGGCGTGTCCGACTCGGCTCCCATCCTCCACACGCTCGACACGAAGCAGTCGCTCGTCATCATGGGTGGGCTGTTCTTCGTTCGTGCGCACACGCTCCCCGTGGCCGAGGGCATCAACAACCTCATCACCCGCCTCCGCGCGTCGCGCCCGGCCGCGTGGGGCGTGCTGCATTTCTTCGAGTTCGAGCGCCCTGGTTTGCCCGACGAGCCGACCCGCGCCGCCTACGCCGCGCTGATGCGCGACGCCAAGCAGGCGGGCCGCTGCACCGCGCTCGTGACAGAGCGCCTGCTCATGCAGTCGATCGTCCGCTCGGTGGTCAGCGGGCTCCGCTTGTTGACCAAGCACGAGGGCGCCACCGAGACGTTCTCGAGCCTCGCCGAAGCGGCCCGCTGGCTGGAGAGCAAGCGGCCCGAGCACGCGCCGTCGGTGACGCTCGCGTCTCTGGAGTCGGCGCTCCACGCGCTCCGCGACGCGCAGAGGTGAGCCCACCGGCCGGCGTCGCCGCCGGCCGCGCGCGTGCTAGACCTCTCATCGAATGGCTACGATCGCCGACGACGCGCGCGCGGGGGGCCCTGCGAGCATCGTCCGCTCGTTCAAGCACCGGAACTACCGGCTGTTCTTCTCGGGCCAGGTGATCTCGCTCGTCGGCACGTGGATGCAGTCGGTCGCCCAGGCATGGCTCGTCTACCGGCTGACGGGCTCGGCGTTTTGGCTCGGCGCGGTCGGGTTCGCGGGACAGATCCCGGTCCTCTTCGTGTCGCCGTTCGCCGGCACTTTCGCCGACCGTCACGCGCGCCGCAGCATCCTGGTCGCGACCCAGACCATCGCCATGGTGCTCGCGCTCGCCCTCGGCGCGTTCACGTTGCTCGTCGACCTGCACCCAGCCCACATCCTCGCGTTCGCGCTCGCCCTCGGCGTCGTCAACGCGTTCGACATCCCGGCCCGGCAGGCGTTCATCCCCGAGATCGTGGCGCCGGGCGACCTCGTGAACGCGATCGCGCTCAACTCGTCGATGGTGCACCTCGGCCGTCTCGTGGGCCCCGCGCTCGCCGCGTTCGTGGTGGCGGCGGTTGGCGAGGGGTGGTGCTTCATCCTCAACGGGCTGTCGTTCATCGGCGTGGTGGCGGCGCTCCTCGCGATGCGACTCTCACCCAAGCCGCGGCCACCCCGACATCAGTCGGCGCTCCAGTCGATGCGCGAGGGGATCGCTTACGCGGCCGGGCACCCCGGCATCCGCGCGCTGCTCCTCCTGGTGGCGTTCGTCTCGATCACCGCCATGCCGTTCGCGGTCCTCTTGCCAGTCTTCGCAGACAAGATCTTGGGGGGCGGGCCCGACACGCTCGGCGCGCTCATGTCGGCATCCGGCGGCGGCGCCTTCGTGTGCGCGATGGTCCTCGCGTCCCGCAGCCGGGCCAAGGGCCTCGGCAGGTGGATCGCGATCGCGTCGTTCGTCCTCGGCGTGTCGCTCCTGGCGTTTGCGTGGGCCTCGTCGACGTGGCTCGCCGCCTCCGCG
Organism: uncultured Polyangiaceae bacterium; assembly: GCA_938004815.1. Classification (GTDB taxonomy): domain Bacteria; phylum Myxococcota_A; class Polyangia; order Polyangiales; family Polyangiaceae; genus Xiheicaenibacterium. The sequence goes on from CALKVR010000593.1 coordinate 11,245, forward strand.
CTCGTCCTCACCGGCGGCGCGATGCTGACGATGATGTCGGGCTCGAACACCCTCATCCAGGCCCTCGTGCCCGACGCGCTCCGGGGCCGCGTCATGTCCGTCTTCGTGATGATGTTCCTCGGCACCGCGCCGATCGGCGCGCTCGCAGCCGGCTGGACCGCCGAGCACATCGGCGCCCCCATCACCGTCACCGTCGGCGCGATCTGTAGCCTCTTCGCCGGGGCCGTCTTCGCCTGGCGCTTGCCCTCGGTGCGCGCGCGCTCGGAGCTTTTGGTGTCACAGCAGATGGTGGGCGGCGAGCCGGCCGCGGCCATCAGCACGCCCCCGCCGGCCCCCGTTGCGGGCGGCTGACCCTTACGCGAGCCGCGGCGTGACCTGCTGCGCGATCCACGCCATGACGGCGCGGACACGCCGGGGGACGCTCCGCCCGTGCGGGTGCACCATCGACACCGGCATCGGGGCGGCGGTGTGCTGCGGCAGCACCTCGAGGAGCACACCCGACGCGATGCTGGCGTCGAGCCCGATGCGAGGCGCCTGGATGATCCCGAGCCCCGCCACGCAGGCGGCGCGGTAGGCGTCGGCGTTGTTCACGGTCACGACGCTCTTCATCGGCCGCTCGCGCACCGTCTCGCCGACGGCCCATTCGAAGCTCGGGGCGTCGTTGCCGAGGCGCATCGAGTAGTGAACCACGAGGTGTCGATCGAGGTCGTCGATCGATTTCGGCGTCCCGTGCTGGGCTGCGTAAGCTGCGCTCACGCAGTTCGCGAGGGTCAAGAATCCGAGCCGCCGCGTGACGAGGCCGGAGTCGGAGAGCGAGCCCACGCTGAGCACGCAGTCGAAGCCCTCACGCACGACGTCCACGCGACGATCCGTGGTCGAGAGCACGATCTCGAGCTGAGGATGCAGTGCGAGGAGCTCGGGGAGCTTGGGGATGACCATGTCGCGCGCGATGTTGATGGGCAGATCGACGCGTACCACCCCCCGCAGGGTGCTGGGCGCCTGGAACATCGCCTCGAGATCCTCGGCGTCGGCCACGAGGCGCCGCGCGCGAGGCAGGAGCTGCTCACCATCGGCGGTCAGCCGCACGACCCGCGTCGAGCGCTGGAAGAGACGGCTGCCGAGGTGAGCCTCGAGCTCGGCGACGCGGGTCGAGACGCGCGACTTCGGCATCTTGAGCTGGTCGCCGGCGGCGGTGAAGCTCGAGAGCTCGGCCACCTTGAGAAAAACGCGCAGAGCGTCGAGGTCCATCGATTGTTCTCGATTCCGGAACAGTATGTCGGATCGCCGTGGCTTTTACGAGCGCGGCCGGTGGCTATGGTCGGAGGCACACGAGCTCGGACGAACCCTCCCCGCCGACCAGTCGGCTCCACGAAAGGACCCTTCATGACCACCTCGAACCGTCGCATCGCTCTCGTCACCGGCGGCAGCCGCGGCCTCGGCCGGAGCATGGCCCTTCACCTCGCGTCGCGCGGGACCGACGTCATCCTCACTTACCGCTCGGCCCAGGCCGAGGCGCTCGCCGTGGTCGGCGAGGTCGAGAAGCGCGGCGCGCGCGCGGTGGCGCTCCAGCTCGACGTCGGCGACAGCAAGTCGTTCGGCGCCTTCGCCGAGCGCGTGCAGGGCGAGCTCCAGCGCGTGTGGCAGCGCGATAGCTTCGACTTTCTCGTGAACAACGCCGGCCTCGGCGCGCACGCCCTCGTCGCCGACACCACCGAGGAGCAGTTCGACGAGCTGATGCGGGTGCACCTCAAGGGACCGTTCTTCCTCACCCAGAAGCTGCTCCGCCTGATCGCCGACGGCGGCAGCATCCTCAACGTGTCGACCGGTCTCTCGCGCTTCACGCTGCCGGGCTATGGCGCGTACGCGGCGATGAAGGGGGGGGTCGAAGTGCTCACGCGCTACCTTGCCAAGGAGCTCGGCCCGCGCGGGATCACCGTCAACACCCTCGCGCCCGGAGCGATCGAGACCGACTTCGGCGGCGGCGTGGTGCGTGACAACCCCGAGGTGAACAAGATGGTCGCGTCGATGATCGCGCTCGGCCGCGTCGGAAAGCCGGATGATATCGGCGGTGCCGCCGCGACCCTGCTCGCGCCCGAGAGCCGCTGGATCAATGGCCAGCGGATCGAAGCCTCGGGGGGTCAGGGGCTCTGAGCCCTCGCGCCCGTGGCAAGATGGCGCCCGCGCGCGCGGCCGCGCAGCTTGTTTGAGGTCACATATTTCCGTAGAATGTGGCCATGAAACGCATCGCCATCTTGCTGCTCGTCGCCGCCCCTGCGTGCGCCGCGCGTGAGGCGAGCGAGCGGCCCCCGATGGGGCCCGCGCCCGTCGCGCGCCCGGCAACTACCGCCGAGACGGCGAGCGCCCTGTCCAAACAAGCCCCCCCGAGCATTCCTCTCCGAGCCTTCACGAACGCTCCCGACTGCGCGGGCTGGCCGACCGCGACCGAGATCGGCGTCGAGAAGACCAAGCACGGCGCGGCGCTCGTGTTCGCGAACGCCGACCACATCGTCCCGCTCCGAACGCGGGTCGCCGCGATGCCCGAGGCCAAGACCGCGGGTGAGGCGGTACGCCTCGACAACGTCGATGACGGCATCCGGCTCGTCTACGAGGGCACCGACGCTTCCGTCACCGAGGTGCACGAGAGCGCGCGCGTGAGGGCACGCGAGCTTCGCCGAATGTGCGGGCTCGCCAGGTACCTGCCGAGCGACGACTCGGACAAGGACGAGGCGAAGCCGAGCCGTGAGGCTGCGCCTCCTCCGCCGTCCGCCTCCAAGCCCGCGACGAAGAAGTCTGAGCCTGTCACCAAGCCCAAGACCGACGACAAGCCCAAGACCCCCGACAAGCCCAAGGCCGGCGACAAGCCCAAGACCACCGACAAGCCGGGCACGCCGCCGGCGGCCCCGACGCCCAAGCCGAGGGAGCCCGAAAAGCCGAAGCCGCCCGCGCCGCCCAAGCCGGGTGAGCCCAAGCCGCCGCCGCCCCCCAAGCCGCCCGAGTCGCCCTTTCCTCGGGCGTGACCACCGGTCGCGACCGGCGTAAAAGGGCGGTCATGACAATCGCACGGATGCTCCCGCTCAGCTGGGTGCTCGTCACGGCTTGCGGTCCCTCCAACCAGCCTGCCGAGGACACGCCGATGCCGACGGGTCAGCCGGTGGTCGACGCCCCGTCGACCTCGGCGCCCACGGCGGACGCGACCGCCGCGCCCACCGCCGCTCCCGACACGGCGTCCTTCGCCGCGGCCCCGTCGTTCGAGATCGCCGGGTCGACGGTGCGCATGACCTACGAGGGTGCGACCTTCACGCTCTCGGAGGCGGCGCTCGTGCCGACGGGCAAGTCGTTCACGCTCCGGTTCCAGCAGCCCGCCGCCGACGGCGGTCACGTCATCAAGCTGACGCCCAAAGAGCTGAAGGCGGGCGAGCCGGCCACCGTCGAGGGCAAGGGCGCGCTGTTCCTGCAGCTCACCGACGGCAAGAACACCGACGGCAACTGGAAGCTCGTCGACGTCACCAGCAAATGCGGCGTGACAGGCACGATCACCGTCGCCGAGATCCCCAAGCCCGGCGGCAAGGCCAAGGGCAGCGTCGACGTCACGATCACCTGCGACGGGGTCGACGACCTGAAGGGGCCGATCTCGCTCAAAGGCGATTTCTCGCAAGTACCCCTCGGGAAATGACGCAGACAACGCCATGACCCCGGACAACGTGATCGCCGTCGGCGACGGGTTCCACAACCTGCGTGGCAAGCTCGTGGTGCGCGGCATCCTGCCCGTCGGCACCCAGGCGTCGCTCGTTCGCCGCAAGAACGGAAAGTACCTGCTTCTCGACGCGATCGCGCTCGACGACGAGACGCGGCAGTGGGTGCTCGCCCAGACCGATGGCGGCCAGGCCATCGACGCGGTGCTCCACCTGCACCCTTTTCACACGATCTTCGTGAAAGCGTTCCACGAGGCGTTCCCCGGCGCGAAGCTCTACGGCACCACGCGGCACCACAAGCGCGCCCCCGGTCTGAAGTGGGAGGCGCTTCGCACCGACGAAGCTGCGCTGCACGAGATGTTCGCCGACGACCTCGAGTTCACGGTGCCCCGCGGCGTCCACCTCATCCCGGAGAACGAGAACCTCCATTTTTCGTCGGTGCTCGCGTTTCACCCCCCGTCGAAGACGCTCCATGTCGACGACACCCTCAACTACGTGCGCCTGCCGCTCCCCTTCTCGCTCTTCAAGAAGGACATGCTCGGCTTCCACCCGACGCTCGCTCGGGTGCTCGAAGAGCGAGCCGGAGCGGCCGACGAGTTTCGCGAGTGGGCGAAAGATCTGGTCGAGCGGCTACGCTCGGTCGAGAACCTCTGCGCCGCGCACACCACGGTGCTCCTGGCGCGTCATGTCGACGGCCCGTCGATCGCCGATCGCGTCGCCGAGGCCTTGCGCGGGCTCGAGGGCAAGCTGGCCGCTCACGCAGCGCGCTTCGGCTGACGTCGCTCGACGTCAGCGTGCGAGGTCGCGCGACAGCCGCTCGTTCGCGCGACGAACCCCCTCGTCGCGCGAGATGCCCGGCGAGCGCTTGAGCTCGTACGCGACGAGGCGCTCGATCTGCGCCTTGTCGCCCATCGTCCGGAGCCTCAGCTCGCGCATGTCGTCGGCCGCGGTTCGCGACGGACCATCGGCGAGGCGCCGCAGAAGCGATGTGATCTTGCCGAACATAGGGCCAAAGCTGCTACGGCCGCGCGCAGCCGATCTTCCCGCGGGCGGCCCTGATAGGATGGGCGCGCGGGGTGAACATGAAGACGATCCTCTCTTGGTCCGGTTGCGGTGCAGTGGTGGCGGCCCTCGCCCTCGGCGGTTGCGGTGACGACGGCGACGGCTCGGGCGGGAGCGCGACGTCGAGCGCCTCGAGCACGAGCGCCGCTTCGAGCAAGGCGTCGACGAGCGCCTCGACCAGCTCGTCGTCGGGCAGCGGCGCCACCTCGTCGAGCGGGAGCGCAGGGGCCATGTCGTTCGAGCAGGACATCTGGCCGATCCTGAGCACGCCGCGCAGCGAACCGTTTTCGGGCATGTCGGACAGCTGCAGCGGCGCGAACGGCTGTCACCTGTCGGGCGCGGGCGGCCTGGCCCTGCCCGACGCCTCCACCGCGTACACGAACCTGATCAACACTCCATCCAACTCGGCTCTCTGCGGTGAGCTGCTCCAAGTCGTGCCCTCGCAGCCCGACGAGAGTTGCTTCGTCGTGTTTTACGAGCAGCGCCTTCGCGATCAGCTCGGCTGGGTCGACCAGGCCGAGACCGACGCCGTCCGGGCGTGGGTGGCAGAGGGCGCCCTGCCGTAGGGTGCCCTTCGCGCCCTGTCCAAGGAGCCAGGCAAGTAGTATCCAGCGCCGATGCGCTGGCTCACTGCTCTCCTTCTAGCGACCCTCCTCGGCTGCGAATCGCCGCCCGCGACGCCGGATGCCTCGGCCAAGCCCGGCGGCTCGGCCACGTCCGGCTCGGCTGGGAGTCAGAAGACCACGGGCGCGACGACCGCCTCGGCAGCGTCCGCGGTGAAGCTCTGCGACAAGGCCGACGCGATCCGAAAGCGCCTCGCGGACATCGACGCCGCCGCGACACGCGTGAGCCTGCCCGCCGACCTCGCGATGCCCGAGAGCAAGGACGGCGCAGCAGTCAGCCCGGACGCGGTCGCGCTGGTCGTGACGGCGAAGGATGTCCGTCTCGGGGGCGACGCGTTCCAGCCCGCGGCCGCGCCAGCCAAGCTGCAGGGTCAGCGGCGGGTGCTGCTCGCGATCCCGAAGGACGAGTCGGGCGTCGCCAAGGCGGCCGAGGTCGCCCAGGCGCTCGGCGGCGAGATGGAGGTCTACCTCATCGCCGCCGTTCCTGGCGGCAAGCGCGAGCCCGCCCCCAAGGGGCTCGACGTCGACACCAAGAACGTCAGCGAGCGCGCGACCATGATGGCCGAGGCGCTGACCAAGGCCATCGACGGTTGCTCCGAGGCGAAGAAGCTCTTTTCGAAGCTCGCCGCGAGCGAGCCGAGCGGGCGGGCCGCCACCGTGAAAAAGGAGTTTCCTGTCGCGGTGAACGCCTGCGGGTGCAAGGTGGCGGACGGCACCGACGACTTGATCGCGTATCTGCTCGGGGGCGACCAGGCCGTCGTGGGCAAACGCTTCGTCGTCGACAAGGCCGCCGCCACCAAGATCTCGACGAAGGACCTCACCGGACAGAAGCTCTACGACGCGCTGCCTGCCGACGGCTCGGCGGTCGCGCTCGAGAAATAGCGCGCGGGCCGCTCTCAGTCGGCGGGGCGCGACGACCAGGGCCACTCGCCGGCGAGCGCGCGCCGATCGAGCTCGTCGACGGTGAACTCGCCGAAGTCATCGCAGGCGAACGCCTCTTCTGCTCGCTGAAGCTCCGCCTCCAGGGCGGCTTGCATCGCAGAGGAGCTCGCCGCGCCGACATCGCGCGTGGTCATGCCCCGACCCTCTACGGTTTCAGAGGCATTGGTCAAGAAAGTGACGAAACCGTCAACGCGCGGGGCGACGAAAGACCTCGACCGTGACCCGCTCGTGCGCCGGGCGCGAGACGCGCACGCAGATAGGCATCGACCCGAGGTGCACCCAGCTCGGCGGCCCCATGACTGACGGACGCCACGTGAACGCCGACGGGGTCAGCATGCCGTCATCCATGACCCCTTGGAACGTGAGCGTGACGATGAGATCGGCGCGCCCGCCCTCCAAGTTGTCATGCTCCATTCCGCCGTAGGTGATGGCGAGGGCGTCGGCGGTCCGAGCCGTCTTGCCCAGCTCGACCTCGACGGGGGCGACGTCCGGGGCCTCGGCGCACTTCGGATCGTCGTTCGCAGGGGCGGCGACATCGCGGCCGGCCGCGCGGGCGGAGGGCGCCTGGAGGCTCGCAGCCGATGAGGTATCGATCACGCCGGTCGACGGCCGCACGCAGCCGGTGCAGCCGGTGTGGCGCGGCGCACCCGGCGACCACGATCAGCAACGACGACGCGTATCGCACGACGTGATCGCAACAGACGCCAGCGTCCGTTTCAAGCTACACAGATCTCATGCTCTCCCACCTCTCGTTCGGCGTAGCGGATCTGGAGCGCGCCGGGGCGTTCTACGACGCGGTGCTCGCAGAGCTCGGGTACGAGCGCGTCCTCACCCACCCGCGCGCGCTCGGCTGGGGCCCGCCCGGGGCCAAAGACGAGGCGTTCGCCGTCCTGCGATCGGGAGACGAAGCGCGCGCGCCGGGCAAGGGTTGCCACGTCGCCTTTGCTGCGCCCGATCACGAGGCGGTCGCCCGGTTTCACGCGACCGCGCTCCGCCTTGGCGCCGAGGACGAGGGCGGCCCAGGCCCGCGTCCCCAATACGGCGAGGGCTATTACGCGGCGTTCGTGCGCGACCTCGACGGTTACCGGATCGAGGCCGTATGTCACGGATGAGCTACCGAGCAGCCGCGCTTCGATGTCCGGCGTGCCCCGGGCAGCTCGAGGAGCAGATTCGCGGCGCGCTCCACGTCGACGCGTGCAGAGATTGCGGAGGGCTCTTCATCGACTGGCTCGATGGGTCGGTGGGCGACGTGGTCAATCGCGTCGTGACCCCACCCGAGGCGACGGGTACGCAGCAGGGCGGCGACGGCGCGTGTCCGCATTGCAACGTGGGGCTCGAGCCCGAGGTGGCCGGTGACACAACCACCATCTTGCGTTGCGGGAGCTGCGCAGGAGCGTTCGTTTCGCGGCACGCGTTCAACGAGCTCCGCGGTCGCGCCGCCGCCAGAGCCGACCAGCGCACGTCGGTCGATCCCTTCCTCACCCGCGTGCTCGATGCGCTGGAGCGGTGGGTCACCTTCGGCAAATAGTCGCGATCACCCCCGTCGCCGCAAGATCGCCTGCGTCACGTAGCTGAGCCCGCCGTGGCCGGCCCCCTCGTGGACGTCGCGCTCTCCCTCGAAGGCATGCACGCGCTCCCACCCGGGAAAGTCGCGCTCCAGCTCCTCGAGCGTCAGCATCATCGTCGGGTCGGGTGGACCGCCCGTTTTGTAGGGGATCTGCTTGGGGTGGTAGTGCTCGAAGAACACGATGCCGCCGGGCCGCACGGCCCGCGTGATCTTCGGGTGCAGCTTGGCGCGCACCGGTGCCGGCAGATGAGCCCATATCGAGACGACGGCGTCCCACCGATCCGCGCCGAGATCCCATACCGCGAGATCGGCTTCGGCCGTCTCGATGGCGACGCCGCGCTCGCTCGCGAGGCGTCTCGCCTTCTCCAACCCGACCGGAGACATGTCGACGGCCGTGACCCGCATCCCCAGCGTCGCGAGGAACACGCCGTTGCGGCCCTCACCGTCGGCGAGGCAGAGCACGGCGCCGCTCTTCGCGAAGACGTCGGCGCGCTCCTTCAAGAAGTCGTTGGGCTCGGTTCCGTAGAAGTACTCACCACCGCCGTAGCGGCCGTCCCAGAACGCAGCATCCATGCCTCGTCGGTACCAGCGCGCATCGACGTATGCAAACGGCAGTTTGTCGCACCGCCTGGGCCAGCGCGCCGGAAGCGGTGGTAGACCACGCATGTGGCCGACTCCCCGCCCTGGCAGCGCACGCTCGCTGCGCTCGACGCCGCGCTGAGCGAGGCGCCGACGGCTCGGTGGGGCTTCGAGCTGGTGTGGAGGGTCCGCGTCGTGGGCGACGCCGGCGTCGAGGTGCAGCCCTGGCTCCACAAGATCGACAAGCGCGGGCGGCCCGGCGCAGGCAAGCCCGTCTCGCGACGCACTCTCGTGATGGCCCACGGGAGACAGCTGCCGAACGCCGACCGGCGCGTCGTCGCCGCGTTCACCGACGATGGCCGGTGGGCCAGCTTCGCCTTGCTGGAGGCGCTCGTCGGCCACCCGCGCGTGGCCGTCGCGAGCGAGCCCGACCGCTTGGTCCGCGTCGAGCGAGCCACCGTCGGGATCGTGGCCGAGGATCGACTGCGCGCCGTGCGCGTCACGGCGGGCGTGGACGGCACGGCGCTCCCCGACGCCATGGTCGAGCGCCTGCGACGCCTCGGCCCCGAAGAAGCGCTCTACCTCTGGGACGGGGGCATCCTCACGCTCCTCGCCGTGAAGCACGAGCTCCGCGCGGCGCTCGACGTGCTGCGGCGCGAGGGCGATCTGTTTCCCGCCGAGAGCCACGCCGATCTCATCAGCCTGCTCGCCAAATGGGCACAGCGGCTCCCCGTCGCGATGCCTCGTCGGGTGATGGGCCGCTCCGAGCCCGCGCGGCTGACCCCGGTCCTCCGCTTCGAGGCCGAGCCGGCAGGCTCGGTCCTGGTCGATCTCCGGATCCGCCCCCTCGCGGGGGCGGCCACTGTCGCTCCCGGGCACGGCGCTCGCGACGTGCATGTGCGCCGCGGCGAAGACGCGGTGCACGCGGTGCGCGATCTGGAGCGCGAGGAGTCTTCCGCGCGCGCGTTCGCGTCGACCCTCCCGCTCGACGGCGCGACACCCCAGGAGGATGATCCGTTCGGCTTTCGCTTCCCCGATGCGCACGGCGCCCTCGCCCTCCTCGACGCGTGCGCGCGGCTCGAGCCTGCGCCGGAGCTGGAATGGGTGGGCAAACCGCTGAGGATCCTGGGTGCGCCGAGCCCGGCGGCGCTCCGCGTTTCGGTCCGAGAGCGCCGCGAGTGGTTCGGGCTCCTCGGCGAGCTCTCGGTAGGGGGCGAGCGCGTGACGCTCGCGCGCCTCCTCGACTCGGCGCGCCGCGACCAGCGCTTCGTCGAGGTCATCCCCGGTGACTTCATCGAGGTTTCGGGCGCGCTGCGCGCCAGGTTGCACGATCTGCTCGACCACGCCCACGAGACCCGGCACGGCGTCGAAGTCGGGCCCTCCGCAGCGCGCGCGCTGCTGGCTCTCGCCGAGCATGGCGTCACCGTCGACGCGGGCGCCGCCTGGCAAGACGCCGCAAACAGACTGACGGTACCGCCATCTCCATTGGCGGTGCCCGACAGCCTCCAGACCGAGCTGCGACCCTACCAGCTGACCGGCTTTCGGTGGCTGGCCCACCTGACGGGATGCGGCGCGGGCGCCGTCCTCGCGGACGACATGGGCCTCGGAAAGACGGTGCAGGCCCTCGCCCTCCTGCTGCATCGGCGCGCCGATGGCCCTGCCCTGGTCGTCGCGCCGACGTCGGTTGCGTTCAATTGGCAGAGCGAGGCGACGCGGTTCGCCCCCAGGCTGCGAGTGGTGAAGCTCGGCGACGAGGCGGATCGCGCGGCGGCCATCCGCGCGCTGGGCCCTGGCGACGTGCTCCTCGTCGGCTACGGCCTGCTCGCCCGCGAGCACCAGCTGCTGACGGGTCGGTCGTTCGCGACCATCGTGTTCGACGAGGCGCACATGCTCAAGACCGCCAACGCGAGCCGCACACGGGCGGCGCGCATGCTCGTCGGCGAGACCAAGATCGCGCTCACGGGCACGCCGGTCGAGAACCACCTCGGCGAGCTGTGGAGCCTCTTCTCGGTCGTCTTTCCCGCGTTGCTGGGGGGCTGGCCGGCGTTCCACCGCAAGTTCGCGGCTCCGATCGAGAAGTCGAACGACCCCGAGGCGCGCGCCTCGCTCGCGCGCGTCCTCGAGCCGTTCT
>CALKVR010000594.1 GCA_938004815.1 uncultured Polyangiaceae bacterium
GCGTCGGGGTACGCGAGCGCCTCGACCGGCGCCGCCGCGCCCCCGCCTCCGGGCGAGCGCACCGTCGACGGCGCCGCGCTGAAGAAGCGCAACGCGGCGCGCCTGCGGGAGGACCACGCCCCGGTTACGGTGCTCGCCGGCGAGGACCCGCTCGTCCTGGGCAAGACGCTGTGCGAGGCCGTCGTCCCGAAGAAGCCGGCCGACACCCCCGTCTTGGTGAAGCCGAACATGTGCGGCTTCGACGTGATCAAGAAGAAGGGCGACGACAACGGCATCACCGGGCGCACGACCGACCCCGCGTTCGTGCGCGGCATCGTGCAGTGCCTCAAGGCGCGCGGGCACACCGCGATCACGATCGCCGAGGGCTGCGCCGTGCCGCACGCCATGTTCCTCCAGATCGCCGAGCTCACCGGCTACGCCGCCATGGCGAAAGACGAGGGCGTGCCGCTCGTCGCCCTCGACGACGACGGCGTGTTCGATGTCGAGGGCGGGCAACCGGGCAAGCCCCTCGCCGTCACCGGGATCGAGGCGACGACCGTCCCGACGCTGCTCTTGCCCCAGGGTCTCGCCGATCACCTCGAGAGAGGGATGTGGATCTCGGCGCCCAAGATCAAGACCCACCGGTTCAGCGTCACCAGCGTCGGCATCAAGGGCATGCAGGGTGTGGTCATGCGGTCGGACGGCAAGCCGGCGCACACGCAGAAGTGGCGCATGCACAAGGAGCTCATGGCCTACATGAAGACCAAGGAGACGGCCGAGGACCGCGCCGCATACGTGAAAGCTCTCGAGCTCTTCTCGGACCGGATGGTGGACGTCCTCGAGATCGCGGCCCCCGACGTGGTGCTGGCCGAGGGCGCGCCCGCCATGGGCGGCGACGGCTTCAAGATCCTCACCCCCATGCCGAAGGGTCTCGCGATCGGCGGCACCAACCCGATCGCCGTCGACAAGTTCGCGACCGAATGGCTGGGCCTCTGGGACAACGCCAAGCTCGCCAACGGTCTGCGGGGGCACCGAACATCACCCCTGATCGAGCGCGCCGCGAAGCGGTACTCTCTGGACCTGACGGCCTGGCCCCTGACTGGCGATGGCGCGAGCCTCCTCGAAGAGACGCGGCCGGTGCACTACACTGCGCTGGCGCCGTTCGAGGTGCGGTGACAGGAGGTGGGATGTCGCGGCTGTGGAACGAAGCGCGCCGCGCCTGCGCGGTGACGGCGATCACGCTCTCGATGCTCGCGTGCGCGGACGACGACCCGGCAGCCACCGGCGCGGGTGGGACTGGGCCCGCGAGCTCGGCCACCAGCAGCGCCGCCAAGGGTGGCGGGGGCGGCGGAGCGGGCGGCGAGGGGCCAGCACCAACCGACGCGAAGGGTGTCGTCGCCGAGCTCTGCCCCGAGCTCGCGAGCGAGTCGATCGTCTGCATCGGCTTCGTCAACGGCGTGCACATCACCGCGTTGGGGCTCGACTCGGGCGACATGTGCGAGCTGAGCGTGGTGGCAGGCGATGCTCCGTACGAGGTCTCGATTGCGCTCGTGGGGACCGACGTCTTGTACTGCGACGCGTACGGTCTGGTCCGCGCTCCCCTCGCGGGCGGCCCGGTCGAGACCGTCAGCATCGGCTGCGGTGGGGTGTTCAATTTCGAAGGGGGGATCGGCGTGGCCCCGTACGGGCAAGGTCCTCTCGTCACGTTCTACGACTCGTTCGACGACGTCGTCGTCGCGAACAGCAGCGCGAGCCAGCAGATCGAGCTCAACGCGGCTGCGCATGCGAGCTTTCGCGGCACGCTCTGGGCGACCCCGCAGATCGTCGAGGCGTTCTACGCGTTCGTGCCCCCGGCGACGATGCCCGTCGAAGAGGTGCCGATCGACTCGGCGTACGCGCTCGGGACGGTGCAGGGCCTCTCCGTGGTCGACGAGGACACCATCGTGTTCGGGCACCCGTTCGCGATCTACGAGGTCTCGGCCGCCAGCGGAGACGTGTTGCGCGAAGTCGACCCAGGGATTCGGAATCGGCCCCTTGGTCTCGCCTGCTGGAGAGCGCCGTGAGCCGCTTGCGAGCGGGTGCGGCCGGGCTCTTCATCTTGGCCGGCTTCGCCGCATGTGAAGACCCTTCGCTTCCTGGCGAGCGTTCCGCGGGCGGAGCCGGAGGCGGGGCGCCGAGCGTGTCGGTCACGCTCTCCAGCTCGGGCTCGGGCGAGGCTGGGGCGCCCGTGACGTGGTCCGCGTGCCCGCCTGGCGATGCTGCCGACGTCGCGACGAACACCGCCATCGTCGTCATCGTGTCCGAGCCGCTCGATGCGTCGACGGTGACGTCGGCGAACGTCGGCGTCGAGGTGGATGGCGCAGCGGTCTCCGCCCAGGTCTACGCGCTGGGCGATCGCCTCTCCATCCTCCCCGTCGATCTTCCGCCGAACGGCACCGTCACGGTGTCGATAGCCGACGCGGTTCGCACCGCCTCGGGCGCGGCCGTTGCCCCCGGCGGAGCCTCGTTCAGCTTCCAAACCGGCACCGACGCCGATGTGTCGGCCGAGCTCGTCCTCGACCCTCCCGAGCTGGTGCCATACGGCGACTACAGCAACGGCGTCGCGCTCGCCACCCACGGCGACCGGCTGATCGTCACGTTCGGGGGCAGCACCACGGCGGTCGTCGAGCGCGGGCCCGAGGGTTTCGGAGAGCCGCTCGTGATGCCGTGGGGGGCCTGGTACCTCGATCTCGACGTCGGGCACGGGTTCGTGGACATCGCCAGCTTCGACCCCGGGGCGTTCCCGCCGTCGGTGTATCACTACCGGTTCACCGATGACTTGAGCCCCAGCTCCGAGATCGATCAATTGATGGCCGAGGGCGTCTACGGCGCGCGCGTCGCCATCGGTGATGAGAACCGTCTCGCGGTCGCGTTCGTTCTCAACCTCGACTACTGGGCGAACTGGGGGCCCTATATCGTCACCTCCGACGACGGCGGCGCCACGTACGCTCATGAGCTCCCGCTCGAGCTCGGGGGTGACTGCGTCGACGTCCACTACGATGGCGATCGCTTGATCGCGGTCTGGGCAGCGAACGACGGCTCGATCAGGGTAGCGGCATCGGACGACAACGGCGCCACGTTGGGGCAGAGCTCGGATGTCCGCGGGCCGCTCAGCCCGCTGGTCCTTACGACGTGCCCTCAGCTGACCGACAGCCACTCCGGCGGGCTCTGGATCACCTGGGAGGAAGAGGACGCGGGGTTTCGTACTGCGTACGCCCGGTTCGTCGCGTCCGAGACCGGTGCCCTCGAGGACACGACGGTGCTCGTCCCGAGCCACGGTCGCCTCGCTTGTGCACGGTTCGGGGTCTTGCCGGATGGCGAAGCGATGCTCTGGGCAGGCTACGAAGACGGCTTCGGTGGGTACTACGCGACGGTTCGGCGCTCGAGCGACGGCGGGCGGACGTTTGCTAGCGAGGTGACGCTCGACGGAATCGAGACGCCTTGCCCCGAGGTGGCGGCCGGCCCTGCGAACACTTGGTACGCGGGGTGGGTGCGCCCGACGCCGGCAGATGTCGTGGTGCAGCACGGTCGCCCTCGGCGCCCGTGCGAGCAGGTGCGCGAACGGTCACTTCCGTTTGCCCACCAGCTTCGCCAGCCTCGCCATCACGGCCGTGATGTCGGGCTTGTCACGGAGCATGCCCGCCATCGGGTCGCCCACCGCTTCGAGGCGCGCCGGGACGGTGCGGATCGTGAAAGCGGCGGGATCGAGGTCGGGGACGACCTCGGCCCAGGTGAGGGGCGTCGAGACGCGCGCGCCCAAGGTCGCGCGGACGGAGTAGGGGGCGACGATGGTTCGTGACGGCCCCGTCTGGCCCGTGTCGACGTAGACCTTCTTTCCGCGCTTCTGAACGACGCGCTCCATCGTGGCGGTGTCGGGGTGGCGCTCGACGATGAGCCGGCCGAGCAAATCGGCGAGGGTCCGCGCCGCGGACGGCGAAATGGCGGCGCCCAGCGAGACGAACACGTGAAGGCCCGACTGGCCCGAGGTCTTGGGGTAGCCGGCCAAGCCCACGTCGTCGAGGATGCCCCGGAGAGTCACCGCCTGCGCGATCGCGGCCCGCAGATCGAGCAACTTCACGTCGAAGTCGATGGTGAGAAAGTCGGCGAGGCCGGGGCTCGCGACGCGAGAGGCCAGGATGTGGATGGGGATGCACGCCAGGTTGGCGAGGTAGACCAGGCTCTCGGCCCGATCGACGAGGAAGACGTGCTTCTTGTGGTCACTCTCCTCGGGGCTCGACACGTGCTTGCCGAGCACCACGCTCTTCACCCATGGCGGCATGCCGTGGGGCACGTTCCATTGATAGAAGCTCTTGCCGTGGATGCCGTCGGGGTACCGAACGAGCATGACGGGGCGGTCATCTAGATAGGGCAAGAGCGCGGGCGCGACCGCCGTGTAGTAGTCGACCAGATCCCCCTTCGTGTACCCCTCCTCGGGCCAGAAGACCTTGGCTCGGTTCGTCACCTTCACGACGATGCCGTCATTCGTCGGCTGGGGTGCCTCTTCTGCTCCCTGCGCCTCGGGAGCGGCCGCGCCGACCACGTGGTCCTCGTCGTGGGGCGCGGCCCGGCAGGTCGTGGGGGCGATACCGAGCGCGAGGCCGAGGTAGACGGGGAAGCGAACGTGGGCGCTGTCGCTCCACTCCAGGAAGCGGACGTCGGCCACCAGCTCGGGGCGCACGTGGGTGCGCCCGCGCGGCGCCGGATCGTAGGTGCCGACCGCGGTCTCTACGGTCGTCGCGAGCGGCGTGAGGCGCGCGAGGAGCTCGTCGATCTTGTCGCTCGAGAGGCCGGAGCCGACCTTGCCGCGCCAGCGGAGCTCGCCGCCCTCCCAGCTCGCGAGGTCGAGAGCGCCGAGGCGGGAGCGGCCGCGCTCGCCGGCGGTGTATCCGACGATCACGAAGCGCGCCTCTTGCTCGGTTCGCGTCTTCACCCAGTCGCCCGAGCGCGCGGGGCCCGGTCGATAGGGGCCATCGGCCCGTTTGGACACGACGCCCTCGAGCCCGTTCTCGTGGCAGAACGTGAAGAGCTGGGCGCCGCCACCCGTGAGGTGGTCGAGCACGCGCAGCACGCCGGGGGCGGGGATGAGCCTCGCGAGCAGCTCTTTGCGCTTCACGAGCGGCAGGTCGAGCAGCACCGCGCCGCCGAGGGCGAGCAGGTCGAAGACCATGAAGACGACCGGCACCTCCTGGAGGGCGTGCCGGAGATCGGCGCGCGGTGAGCCGTGGATGCGGGTCGCGAGTCGCTCGAACGACGGCCGGCCGCGCTCGTCGAACGCGACGATCTCGCCGTCGAGGACGATCCGGCTCGGCGGTAGCGCAGCGATGGCACGCGTCACCTCCGGGTACGCCGCGGCGGCGCTGCGGCCGCTCCGGTAACGGAGCTCGACGCCGCGCTCGGTCTTGTCGGCGATGATGCGCACGCCATCCATCTTGAGCTCGTGGAGCCAGCCCGCTCCGTCTGGGACGTCGCCGACGGTGCACAGCATGGGCGAGAGCTTTCTCGTGTCGAGCTTGCCCGGCCGCGCGCCCAGAGCGAGAGCCTCTTCTTCGACCTCGCGCGCGATCGCGGCGAGCGTGCCGAGCGCGTCGATCCGCAAGCCCGAGAGGACGCTCTCGGGCTTCTCGGCGACGATGTCGCCTTTCTGCGCGTAGGCGTCCTGCTTCTTGAAAAAGAGCCACTCGCGGGGCGCATCGGCCGCCGGTGCCCTGTTTCGCGGTTTGAGCCGCACCAGCCCGAACCTCCCTCGGACCTTGCGACCCTCGAGCGAAAAATGCAGCTTGCCCTCGCGCAGGCCGTCTTCGGCGCTGAGGTCGAGGTAGCGCACGATGCCGAAGTCCCAGACGATCATCGGCCCTGCGCCGTACGTCCCCTCGGGTATGACGGCCTCGAAGTCGAGGTACTCGATCGGGTGGTCCTCGGTCTGGATGGCGAGGTTCTTCACCTCGGGGTCGAGGCTCGGGCCGTGGGGGACGGCGAAGCTCGTGAGGACGCCGCCCACCTCGAGGCGCAGATCGTGGTGCATGCGCGTCGCGTCGTGCTGATGGATGACGAAGGCGCCGCGCCACGTCGGCCCGTCGGCTTCGACCTCCTCGCCCATGGGCTCGTTGGTCCGCGACGCGTCGCGCATGGAGCGGTAGGTGCCGAGCTTCACGCGGTCAGCATGGTAGCCTCGGCGCCATGTTCGCGCGCGTGATCCTCGTGGCTCTCGGCCTCTCGGCCTGCACACCGGCCGCCGAGCCCAAGGCACCGGCCGGCAACAAGGGCAGCAGCGCCACGACCGTCACGGCGTGGGCCGACGACGCCGACTGCGGCGGCTCGCCGGGCAGTCTCCGCCCGCTCGATGGCGGCTCGTCGTCGTCGTCCGTCGTCCTCGGTCGCACCGCCAGAGGCGCCCTCGCTGGCAAGCTCCTCGCATTCGTGACCGACGCGGACGGCCACGCGGTGGCGCTCGTCGACGTCGACGGCAAAAAGCCGCTCGGCTCGATCGCGCTCCCCGAGGCTCCGGGCCAGCTGCTCGTCTTGCCAGACGGCCGCCTCGTCGCCACCTTGCCG
The DNA here is from genome assembly GCA_938004815.1 of uncultured Polyangiaceae bacterium. Taxonomy (GTDB): domain Bacteria; phylum Myxococcota_A; class Polyangia; order Polyangiales; family Polyangiaceae; genus Xiheicaenibacterium. The sequence continues at coordinate 6,571 of CALKVR010000594.1, forward strand.
CGCGCGGACAGGGTGGCGGTGCTGCGGGGCGCCGACGACGGCGGCATGACGCTCGCCTGCTCGAGGCCGACGCGCAGCGACCCCGCCTCCGCCGCGACGACCGCAAAGGGCGACGGCGTCTATGTCACGAGCGGGTGGGGAGGGGCGCTCGAGGTGTTCGACGCGAAGCTCGAAAAGAAGCGGAGCATCGAGCTCCCCCGAGAGCCGCGCCAGATCGTCCTCTCCGACGACGAGCGCACGGCCTTCGTCTCGCACGCGGTCGGGGGCCGAGTCAGCGTCGTCGACCTGACCGCCGGCAAGGTCCTCGCCCCCATCCATCTCTTCGACGATCCGAGCGGGCGGCGCGACCCCGAGGGTGGTCTCCGCATCGGCCTTCACGGGCACGCCTTGGTGAAAGCGGGCGCGCCCGCGGGCCGTCTCCTCTTGCCGCAGGTCCTGGTCGACCCGGGTGATCCCGAGAACCGCTTCGATGGGTATGGCTCGGGCGACATGCCCGGCATTCCTAACATTGCTGTCATCGATGCCGCGACGCGCTCGCCGCTCGGCGCGTCGCTCGGGGCGAGCCAGATGCGTGTGTTCTTCGAAGAGGGGCGGCGCGGCGGCGCCGATCCGGTCCCCAACGGCTGCCTCTTGCCGCGGGGCGCGGGGTACGACGACGAGACCGCGACGCTGCTCGTGGCCTGCCTGGGCACCGGCACCGTCGGCGCCTACGACGGCGCCTCGGCCGACCCTGGCGCGATCGAGATTCAGCGCTGGGACGTCGGCGCCGGCCCGACCGGCGTCGCTGTCGACGTCGCCGGTCGTCGGGCCATCGCGTGGTCGCAGTTCGAGCGCAGCGTCGACA
>CALKVR010000595.1 GCA_938004815.1 uncultured Polyangiaceae bacterium
AGACGTAGATGTTGTTCACGTCGAGGAGCAGGCCGATGTCGGCCTCGTCGGCGATCGCGCGGACGAAGTCCCACTCGGTGAGCCGGCTCTCGGTGTACGTCATGTACGACGAGACGTTCTCGAGCGCGAACCGGACCTCGAGGAAGTCTTGGACGATGCGCGCGCGCTCGGCGACGTAGTGGATCACCTCGTCGGTGTACGGCATCGGCAGCAGATCGTGGAGGTTCAGGCAGTCGGAGCCCGTCCAGCACAGATGGTCGCTCACCCACGGCGAGCCCGTCTTGGCGAGGAGCGCTTTCAGCTTTTTCAGGTAAGCCCAGTCGAGCGGAGCCGCGCTGCCGATCGAGAGCGAAACGCCGTGCTGCACGAGGCGGTAGTCGGCGAGCGCGCGCTCGAGGTTCGCAAGCGGCCGGCCCCCGCCGACCATGAAGTTCTCGCTGATGATCTCGAACCAGTCCATCTTCGGCTTGCGCGTGAAGACGTCACCGTAGTGCGGGAGACGGAGGCCGACGCCGATCCCGAGATCGGGCAGACCGAGGCGGGGCTCGAGGGAGGGCATGGTCGATGGATACTCTGCTCGCGGCGCGGCGCGGCGCCAAGGCCGGCGACAAAGCGGTCGGGCCCTCGGCGCAGAGCGCGCGCGAGGGCCCCATCGCGCCTTCGAGCTCGCGCTCGAAGGCTAGGCAGCGATCAGCAGTCGCCGGACTTGCAGCCGCCCTTGCCCTTGCACTCGTTCATGCCCTTGCACTCCTGGGCACCCTCGACCTTGCAGCCACCCTTGCCCTTGCAGGTGTTCTTGCCCTTGCAGCACTCCTTGGCCCCACCCTCGGCGGCGGCGGGCGCGTCGGCGGCGGCGCCATCGGCAGCGGCGGCGGCGCCATCGGCCGGCTGGCTACCACCACAGCCGACGAGACCCACAACGAGGCCACCAGCGGCCGAGAACGCGATCGTCTTAGCAATATCCATGTTCGAAATCCTCCGTAGGAGACGGTCGGAGACCGGCCAGGCCGGACCCCCGGGCGGAAACGTCGAACCGGTTACGCACGAGGGCGCCGCCGGTTTCACGTGTAGACGCCCGGGCGCTCGCCCACGGCTCAACCAGCCCGCCTTGACATCCGTCCGTTCGGTCTCTAATGAAGTTTCAGAACATTCTGAAAGTTCCGTTCGACAGCGCGGCTCGCACGTTCGGCTCGACCAAGGAGGCTCATGTCCGACCCCATCCGCAGCGCAGAGCTCCTCGCCGCCGAGGCCATCGGTGACGTGATCGAGCACTGGGGCTTCCGCAAGGCGCTCGGGCGCGTGTGGACGGTCCTCTACCTCGACACCGAACCGCTCCCCGCCGCCGAGATCTCCGAGCGCCTCAGCATGTCGGCAGGCGCCGTCAGTGGCACCCTCGCCGAGCTCCAGCGCTGGGGCGTGGTCAGGCGCGTGTGGCGCCCGGGCGAGCGGCGCGAGTTCTTCGAGGCCGAGACCGACTTCTGGAAGATGATCTCGCGCGTCGTGAGCGAGCGCGAGCGCTTCCTCGCCGAGAGCGTGAAGTCGCGCCTCGACCTCGCCGTGGAGCAGGCTGAAGAGGCGGCGAAGTCGCCCCGCCGCGCCCACGTGGTCGACCGCGTCCGCCGGCTCTCGGCGTTCGCCCAGGTCGCCGAGTCGGTCCTCGAGTCGTTCATCCGCTCGCAGCGCGCCGACTTTCAGAAGTTTGGAAATTTGCTCTCGCTCGCCCGCGGTCGCGCGGTCGTCTCCGGAGGAAAGAGCTCATGACATCGGCCCCCTGGTTGCCCCCGCCCGACGCTGAACTACCCAGTCCCGGGGCGCCCAGCCTCGAGGCGCGCCCGCGCGTGTTCGGCTCTCTCGAGTCGGCCGTTCGTCGCGCCGGGCCCGAGGGGGCAGAGCAGCGTCTCGCCGAGCTGCGCTCGTTTCTCGAGGCGGACCTCGCGGGCATCGAGCGCGACCTCACGATCCTCGAGCTGGGCGATACCACCACCCACGCGAGCGCAGGCCACCTCCTCGCGTGCGGTGGCAAGCGGCTGCGGCCCATGTGCGTGGCCCTCGCGGCGCGGGTGGGGTCGGGCTTCGGGCCCCGCGCGCGCGATCTTGCGGTCGCGTCCGAGCTCGTGCACGCCGCGACGCTCCTCCACGACGACGTCGTCGATCTGGGCGAGCGCCGCCGCGGCGCCCCCGCCGCGCGGATGATCTACGGCAACGCGGCCTCCATCTTCGCGGGCGACTGGCTCTTGGTCGAGGCGCTGGTCCGCGTCCGGCGAACGGGCCTCCACGACGTTCTCGACCGCGCGCTCGGGGTCCTGACCGAGATGCTCGACGCCGAGGCGCTCCAGCTCGATCGGCGGGGCAAGCTCGACGGCACCGTGGCGGACTACATGCGCGTCGTCAGCGGCAAGACCGCCTCGCTGTTCCGCTGGTCGCTCTACGCCGGCGCTCGCGCCGGCGGCCTGGACGATCGCTCGTGCGGCCTCCTGGAGGCTTTTGGAGACAAGCTCGGGGTCGCGTTCCAGGTCACCGACGATCTGCTCGACGTCGACGGCGACCCCGAGCGTATCGGCAAAGAGCTCTTCGCCGATCTGCGCGAGGGCAAGGCGACTTACCCGCTCCTGGTCCTCTTCGAGCGCGACGCGGCGCTTCGAGCCGAGGTGGCCGCCGGCCTCGAGGCGGGCGCCATCGGCCCCGCCCTCGCGGCGCGGGTTTGCCGCGGGCTGCGCGACACCGGCGCGATCGAAGAGACGCGCAAGCTCGCCTCGTCGCTCGTGTCCGACGCGACGGCGGCGCTGGGCGGCATCGACGGGCAGGGGCGGCCGGCCCTGGGGGCACTGGCGGCGGTGGCGGGTGCCATCGCGGCGCGGAGGAAATGACATGATTGTCACACTCAACCGTGAAGCCGATCTCGAGAGCGTGAAGGGCCGCCTGGCCGGCCTCGGGCTGTGGGTCGGGAGCGTCGAGCGCTCGCGCGCGGGCGAGGTCCACCTCGTGGTGGGCAACGCCTCGGCCGCGGTCGACACGTCGATCGTCGAGGGGGTGCCGGGCGTCTCCAGCGTCAGCGCCCCCGCCTCGGTGCATCCGCGCGTCGACGCGATGGGGCCGTCGGTGAGCGTCGGTGACCAGACGATCTCGCCGCGATCGCCGATCGTCGTGGCCGGCCCCTGCGCGGTCGAGTCCGAGGAGCAGATCGAGCGGATCGCCGGCAAGCTCGCCGAGCGCGGCGTGCGGTTCTTGCGCGGGGGCGCGTTCAAGCCGCGCACGAGCCCCTACGCTTTCCAGGGGCACGGCCGCTCCGCGCTCGATTGGCTGCGCGCCGCCGCCGATCGCACCGGCATGAAGGTCGTCACCGAGGTGCTCAGCGAGACCGACGTCGACGCGGTCGCCGATCGCGCCGATGTCCTCCAGGTGGGGTCGCGCAACATGCAGGCCTTCTCGCTCCTCAAGGCGGTCGGCCGGGCCGAAAAGCCCGTCCTCTTGAAGCGAAGCATGGCGGCCACGGTGGAGGAGTGGCTGCTCGCGGGCGAGTACCTCCTCTCTCACGGCGCCAAGGGCGTCGTCTTCTGTGAGCGCGGCGTGCGCGGCTTCGATCCATCGACGCGAAACCTCCTCGATCTCGGGGCGGTCGCGCTCCTCGCGCACGCCTACGGCATCCCGGTGCTCGTCGATCCCTCGCACGCGACCGGGCGGCGGGAGCTCGTGCTCCCGCTCGCGCGCGCCGCGCTCGCGGCCGGCGCGGCGGGCGTGATGATCGAGGTGCACGACGATCCGGCGAGCGCCAAGAGCGACGGGCCGCAGGCGCTCCTCCCCGAGAGCGTGGGTGAGCTCGTCGGCTCGATCAGGGCGGTGCCGCGGTGAGCCCCGGCTCCGCGCCCGAGCCTGCCGTCGCGCCGCCCGCCGCCCGCGAGGGCAGCGGCGCGATGTTCGATCGCATCGCAGACCGCTACGATCTCCTGAACCGCATCATCTCGCTCGGCATCGACGGCTCCTGGCGCAAGCGCACCGTCCGGGCGCTCGGCCTCTCGGAGAGCGCCGCCGTCCTCGACGTCGCGACCGGTACCGCCGATCTCGCCATCGCGATCGCGAAGAGCAGCGACGGCGCCTCCGTCGTGGGCCTCGATCCGTCCGAGGGGATGCTCGCGGTCGGTGCGAAGAAGGTCGAGCGGGCCGGCCTCGCCGAGCGCGTGAGCCTCGTCGCTGGCGACGCGCAGGTCCTGCCGTTCGAGGATGCCTCGTTCGACGCGGTCACGATCGCGTTCGGTATTCGCAACGTCCCCGATCGCGCGAAGGCGCTCGCCGAGATGCGCCGGGTGACGCGGCCCGGCGGGGTCCTCGCGATCCTCGAGCTGTCCGAGCCCGAGGGCGGCGCGATGGCGGCGATGGCGCGCATCCACGTGCACACGGTCGTGCCGTTCGTTGGGGGCCTGCTCTCGGGTAGCTCCGAGTACAAGTATCTGCAGAAATCGATCGCGGCCTTCCCGCCCGCCGACGCGTTCGGCCGGATGATGCGCGCGGCGGGCTGGACGGTGACGAAGATCGAGCCGCTCACCTTCGGCGTCGCGCACCTCTACGTCGCGAGGAACGTGGTGTGACCGTCCGGGCCCGCGTCCTCGGCGCGCTGCGCCGCGTGGCTCGGCTGCGCCCGACGCGCGACGTAGTGGCGTTCGGCATCCCGCTGCCGCACGTCGCGTCGGCGGCGCCCCCTGACGACGCCTCGTTCGTATGGGACGCGCGCCGGACCGAGGCGCTCGAGCCCCGGATGTTGATCGGTTTCGGCGAGACCGCCGCGGTGGGGGCGGTCGGGGCAGAGCGGCTCGCCCGGGTCGATCGGGCCGCCCGATCGCTCTTCGAGTCGATCGACGTGCTGGGCCCGGCGAAGCCCCGCTTGCTCGGCGCGGCCGCGTTCGACGCGGGGCCGCTCGGCGTGTTCACCGCATTCGACGAGGCGCGCTTCTCGCTGCCGCGCGTGACCCTTGCCATCGGGCAGCGGACAGAGGCGACGGTCGTGGTGCCGCGTGAAGAGCTCGCCTACGTCGCGGACCTCGCCGACGAGGTCGCCGCATGCATCGAGCGCGCGTGCTGCGACGAGCCGCCCGCGGCCCTGCGTCCTCGGGGCCGCGTCGTCGCCGACGGGCGCGCCGGGTTCGAGCGCGGCGTCGACGCGGCGGTCCGTGCGATCGAGGCCGGCGCGCTGGAGAAGGTCGTGCTCGCGCGAGCGGTCGAGGTCGAGACGACTGCGTCCTCCGGCGGTGTGCTCGCCGATCTCGCCCAGGCCGCCGGCTGCGCGCGGTTCTGCGTTCGAAGCCGCGGCGCTGCGTTCGTGGGCGCGAGCCCCGAGCTCCTCGTCGCGGTGAGCGGCGACGCCGTCCGC
>CALKVR010000596.1 GCA_938004815.1 uncultured Polyangiaceae bacterium
GTGATGGTGCGGGCGGGCCCGACGAGCCGCTCGGCCATGCGGCCGAGCCAGACGAAGCCCATCATGTTGAGGGCAAAGTGCAGGACGCCGAAGTGCACGAACACCGAGCTGAGCAGGCGCCAGGGCTCGGCCAAGAAGAGGTCGGCGTTCACCTCCAGCGCCCCGGCCCGGACGGCCTCCATCCTCGAGCCCGCCCCCAAGATGGGCAGCGTGCCCCGGAACTTGAACGCCAAGAGGATCTGGTAAGCGAAGACCACGCTGCACAGGCCGCCCAGGAGCATGACCGCGATGGCCGGCTTGTCGGCCAAGGGGGCAGGGCGGGCGGCTGGCGCGGGGACGCCGCCGCGAAGCGGTGTCCCACATCGAATACACGTGCTGAAACCCTCGTCATTGAGGGCACCACACACGCAGCGCACCTCTCGAGCGGCCGGCATCGGCGGACTATGGCATGGACGCCCGTCGCTGGCCCCCTCTGCGGCCGTAAGGTGCCGGACCGAGGCGCGTTCTCCTAGGCGTGACCGCGCTCGCGCTGCACAGCCCGCCGCCCTCCCTGGTGTTCCCCGGGTGGGTGAATCTCGTGCCGGGGATGGTGCATCGCGCGTGGCGGGCGGGTATGGTCCGGCGAGTGGCGGTCGCGCGACTGGAGACGACGCTCGAGCGTGAGCTCTGCGAGCGCGCCAAGGCCGGCGATCGGACCGCGCTCGGCAAGATCCTGCGGGCTTACGGCCCCGCGCTCTACCGCTCCGTGTTGCTCCCGCGCCTCGGGAGCGAGGCCATCGCCCAGGACGCCCTCGCCGAGACCTACGCGCGCGTGGTCGAGCGCTTCGACCAGTACACGTGGCAAGATTGCGGGGTTTATCCATGGCTGCGCGTCGTCGCGATGCGCATCGCGCTCGATATCCTGCGGGCCCGCAAGCGCGAGAGCCTGTTCGAGCCCGAGGATCTGGCCCGAGAGATCGACCGCGCCGAGCGGGCGGGCGGGGGCGGCCCCGACGCCGAGGTCCTCGAGGCGCGCGACCTCGAGGCGGCCCGGACCAAGGTCGACACGGCGCTCAAGCAGCTGAACCCCCGGTACGAGCGCGCCATCCGGCTGCGGGTGCTCGAGGAGCGCCCCCGCGAAGAGGTAGCCAACGAGCTCGGCGTGACGGTCGCGACCTTCGACGTCGTTTTGCACCGAGCCCTGACGTCGCTCAAGAAAGCGATAGCGAAGATGGACGGTCAACTGGCAGCGCGCCCCGACGGGCGCGACACGGAGGCGTCGTGAAATCCGACGACGATCTCCCGGATCCGGCAGAGGCATCCGCCGAAGAGCAGGCGCGCGCCGACGAGCAGCGCCGGGCGGTCGACGACAAGAGCGACGCGGTCGTCGCCCTCCTCGCGGCGGCGGTGAGCCCGCGTGACCTCGACGATGAGGCGCACGACCGTATCCTCGCGCAGGCGTTGGGCGCCGAGGCCCTCTTGCCGGCCGTCGTCGAAGAAGCCCCCGCCGACGCGGCGGAGATCAAGGCCGCCGACGGCTTGCGCCGCGCGCTCGACGGCTCGCCCGCCGATCGCGCCGAGCACCCGCTCGCGAGCCTGGCCGGGGCGCTCCGTGCCGCGCACGCGCCGGGGTCGATCGCCGAGATCCGCAACGAAGCGCTTCTTCGGCCGGCCCTCCGCGGCCGAGCCGGCGGCGGGCCGCGGGTCCTCTACGGCGCCGTGGCGGGCGCGCTCGCGCTCGCCGCCGGCATCGCCGGTCTCTGGATTTCGGGCGCGAGCGACGGGCCGGACACGCCGGCTGCGAGCCTCGACGGGATGGTCGAGGTCCGCTCGACGGCGCCGCTCTTCTCGGTCGAGGACTTTCCGCAGGGCATGGGCCCCGATCGCAAGGACACCACGAGCGAGCGCATCGACAAGATCACCAGCGCGCGCAGCGCCGACCTCCGCAACAACCGCTACCGCGCGTGGGGGCTCGACTGACGATGGCCACCTCGCCCCGCCACCCCGCACCTCTCTCCCGCGCGTGGCTCTTCGCCGGTGCGCTCGCGCTCGGCGCGCTCGGGGGCCTCGCCGCGGGCTGCCAGGACCAAGGGGCGCCGGCGCCGTCGGCCTCTTCGGAGGGCCGGCCGGTGGTCGACACGACGCTGGTCGCCTTCTTGTCCAAGGCGCGGGCCGCCAACCACGCGGCCGACCTGTCGATCACGAACGGCGATCGGCAGGCGGCGATCAAGCACTTGCGCCGCGTGACCGAGGCCGCTCGGCCGCGCGTGTCACCGGAGGTGGTCGAGGTCCTGGCCGATGCCCACGCCAGGTTGGGTGAGCTGCTCGCCGAAGAGGGCGACTTTCAAGCCGCGAGCCGCGAGGTCGACGCCGGGCTCGCCCTCGCGACCGAGGTCACGCTCTTTCGCGCGAACCTGTTCATGGCCCGTGGTGTGGTGCAAGAGCGCCGCATGAAAGCGCTCGAGCAAGCGGGCGACACCTCGGGCGCGGCCGCGGCGCGCGCGGCCGCGCTGACCGCTTTCGAGACCGCGATGACGCTCCAAGAGAAGGTCATCGAGGAGGCTCTCGCCGACGAGCCACGCGAGTAGCGTAGAGGCTTATTTCGGTAGAAGCCTGGCGCTACCACCGATCGGGGGGATAACCTTGAAAAGAGGATGGCCAGCCCGATCCGGCTCGTCGCAGGCGTCGACTACAAAAAGCTGCCGCTGACCCCGGCCGAGGGGAACGTCTTCTCCAAGATCGACGGCAAGGCGACAGTCGACGACATCATCCGCCTGACGGGGTTCCACCCGGACACCGTGGCCAAAGCCGTCGAGCGCTTGGTCGAGCTCGGCGCGGCCGAGGTCCTCGATCAGGCGCGAATCGCAAAGGATCAGGTCGACAAGACCACGAAGGCCGCCGCGTCGATGGCCTTTGGTGGCGCGCTGGGCCAGCTCGGCACGTTCGATCAGAAGCTCCTCGACGAGGCCGTCGACCTCGACGTCGACAAGAAGAAGCAGATCCTCGACGCGTTCGGCCGCCTCGAGAAGCTCTCGTTCTACGAGCTGCTCGGCCTGCACCAGCTCGTCGATCGCAAAGAGGTCAAGGCTGCGTACTACGCGATCGCCCCCGAGTTTCACCCAGACAAGTTCTTCAAGCGAAACCTCGGTAGCTTCAAGGGAAAGATCGAGGCGGTGTTCGCGCGGCTCACGCTCGCGCACGACACCCTCACCGCGAAGCAGAAGCGCGCCGAGTACGACGAGTACCTGAAGACGTTCGAGGCGAACCGCAAGGCGAGCGAGATCCTCTCGCAGGCGCAAGCGGCGATCGCGAGCGCGCAAGCGACGATCGAGCAGCAGGCGCGGGCGGCGGCGGGCGTCGCCGCCGACGGCACCGACGCCCGCAAGGCGCAGGATCTCGCCGACAAGCGGCGCGCGCTCGCCGCGAAGCTGGGCAAGGGCCGCTACCGCGCAGAGGCGAAGCCCGAGGAGAAGTTCACGCCCCCGCCGATGGATCCCAAGGCGGCCGCCGAGGCGCTGCGGGTGCGGTACGAGTACGCGAAGCAAGAGGCGCAGCGCACGCAGATCGAGCACTACGTCGCGTCGGGCCGCCGCGCGATCGCCGCCGCCGAGTGGGCCGCCGCCGCCAACTACTTCAAGATCGCCTCTTCGATCGCGCCGAACGACGCCAACGTGCAAAAAGAGGCGGCCGAGGTCGCGTCGCTCGCGGCCACCGCGCTCGCCGACAACTTCGCTCGGCAGGGCGACTTCGAGCTCCAGCAGGAGCGCTACATGGAGGCGGCCGTCAGCTTCTCGAAGGCCTGCCAGGGGCGCCCCGAGGACCCCAAGCTCCACGAGCGCGCGGCCTTCGCCACGTTCCGCAGCAACAACAACCCACGTCGCGCCGTCGAGCTCGCTCGCCGCGCCGTCGAGCTCGCGCCCAACCAAACGCAGATGCGGATCACGCTCGCGTACTGCTTCATGTCGGCGGGCTTCGAGAGCAGCGCGAACGCCGAGCTCGACCGCGCCGCCGAGATGGTGGGCAAAGACGCCAAGGGGCAAGCGCTCGTCGCGGCCGCGCGCGACGCGGTCAAGCAGCACATGATCCAGCTCTTCGAGCAAGAGAAGCTGGCAGCCCAGGCGCCGCCCTCGATGCGCAAGGGCGCCTCCGGAGAGGTGAGCGCACAGCGCGGGTTCACCCCCCAACCGACGCCGTCGCAGCGCGGTCTGACGCCGGGGCTGCCCGGGCAGAGCGCGCCAGGCAGCATGCCGCCCTACCAGCAGCCCAGCCACGCGCCCCCGGCTGGCTCTCAAGGTGGGTTCCCTGCGCAGCACGGCTACCCCCAGCACCATCAGACGTATCCGCCGCAGCACTTGCCGACCGCACCACCGCCGCAGGCGAGCTACCCACCTCAAGGGAGCGGGCACCCGGGGCCGTATCCTCCGCACCAGCCGCAGGCGTTCGAGCAGCAGCAGGGCTACCAGCAGCAGGGCTACCAGGAGCAGGGCTACCAGCATCACGGCTACCAGCAGCAGGGTTACCAGCAAGAGCCGACCTACCCGCCGCAGGGCCACGCGCCGAGCGCTTACCCCGCGCAGCCGAGCGGCTACCCCCCGGGGCAGTCCCAAGCGCCTTACCCACAGCACCCACAGCAGGGGCAAAGCGCCTACCCGGCACATCAACAGGGCGGCTACGCGCAGGGCTACCCGCCGCAGGGCTATCCGCAGCAGGGCTATCCGCAGCAGGGCTACCAGCAGCACGGCGGCTACCCACCGGCGCCCAGCGGTCATCCCCCCCAGCCGTCCCACCCGGTGCCGCCCGATCACCAGCACGCAGGCGCGGCGGGGCTTCGCCTGCCGCAGCCTTCGGCGCCGCAGATCCACTTCAGCCAGGCGTCGCACGACCCCGCGGTACACACGCGGCCCACGCCTCCCCAGCCGATGGCACCGCCGCAGGGCCCCGAGCCGAGCGGCGCACCCGTGCCGCAAGCCGCGCCGGGGCAACCGCATCCTCGGATGTCGGGCGCGTACAGCGTCGTTAATCCTGCCGTCGTCGATCGCCGCCCGAAGCGCTGACAGCGCGCTGGCGCACGCCCGACCGCGCGCGTGCCCCGGGGCGGGCGTTCCCCAAAACACTCGCCCTTTTCCTCGAACCCGTGGGATGCTTCCGAAGCCGCGGGCTCACCGAGCCCCGGCGCGACCGGTGCAGATGATCCGGTTCGCACGCTGAGGACTGGAGCCAGATGGAACGCGTTCTTGGTATCGACCTGGGTACGACCAACACGTGCGTGGCGATCGTCGAGGATGGGGTCCCGACGGTCATCCCCAACCGGGGCGGGTACAAGACGACGCCCTCGATGGTCGCGATCACCGAGGCTGGCAAGCGGTTAGTCGGGCACATCGC
>CALKVR010000597.1 GCA_938004815.1 uncultured Polyangiaceae bacterium
CCCAAGCCCCGCCCTGTAAAGTCATCGGCGCCCCACCAGAGTGACGGTTCCGTCATTGGACTTGCCGCGAGCAGCCCGACCACCCCGAACGCTTCGGCCTCTCTCAGCACGCTCTCGCGATCGCGCACTGCTTCCGCATCGCGCCCTGCCCGAGGCTCGTGCGGTCGACCCGGCGCCGCTTCGGCTCGCATGCCCGCGCCGGCTGCGCCCGCTTCGCGTGGATCGCGCGCCGTGGCCCCGGGCGCGCGCGTTTCGCTCCCCTGGTCGTCCGCGGCCTCACCCGCCGCTGCCTCGTCTTCGCCACGGTCGACCATCGGCGCCCGCAGCGCGGCAACATCGGGCTCCTCTTCCAGCGTCGGTCGGAACCAGAAGACGAGCCCCAAGAGGAGCGCGTGCAAGCCCAGCGAGCACGCGTCCGACACCGCAAACCGCGCCTCGCCTATGCCCCCCGCGCCGAAGTCCGCCGGCGCCGCGCGCTCGGTGTCGATCACGATCTCGTTCTCGCCGACCCAGCGCCGCACCACGCGGTTCTCGGCGATGCGCACCCGCTCGTGCCCCGTGTCGAGCTCGAGCCCCTCCGCGGTCCAGCGGAGCGTCACCCCTGTGACCACCTCGAACGGGCTCTCTTCGCGCGCTACCTGGCGGCTCGACAGGACGGAGCTCCCCCAACGGACGGTCACCTGAGCCACCTCGGGCGTCGCGCCGGCGCTTGTCATGGTCGGTGCCGACAGACGAGACGGCTCCGTGTTCCCGCAGGCTCTGGACCATTCGGAGAATTACGAGCCGGCCGCAAATTTGCGGCTGGCCGGCGTTCTCACGGGCTCGAGGGGGGGCAGGGCTGCCACGCCTCGGGCATCTCGACGCCGGTCCGCTCTCTCGCGCCCGTCGTGAGCCGTTGGAACGCGTCGATGAAAGCGTCGATGCGGGCGCGGTGCGCGCGCGCGGCCTCGGCGCACCGCTCGACCTCGGGCCCGATCGGGCCGGAGGTGTCGATCCGCTTCGGGCATGCGGCCACGAGTGACTCGTGCGCCAACTCGCCGGCCGCTCGGACGTCAGCCAGCAGGGCCTCGGTCTCGGGATCGGCAAACGTTGGAATGCTGGACACGAGCTTTGCGGCGGCGACGACGCTGGCGCCGTGGTCGGCGGCGTTGCGTGTCTGACAGTCGGCGTAGCACCCACCGCCCTCCTTGCTCTCGCCGCAGAGCAGCGTCGCGGGAGCCGCGAGCACCTTGGCGAGCGCCTCGTGGCGCGCCGTTCGCTCGCGGTTGCACCCGAGCGCGAGGAGCGCGACCGAAGAGGCTGCTACGACGCGGTCGAGAAACATGAGGGGCTCCGGGCGGCCGACGACGCCGACGGCTCCTTGCGATCGAGGCGGCGGCTCACGAGCCAAGGCACCAGGAGCGAGGGTAGCGTCAGCAGGTCGGTGGGGTCCATCCAGAGGCGCACCGGCCGAAACGCCGCCAGCTCGCCCTCCACCATCGCGAGGATCTGGCGAACCGGCCATTGCAGCGCCCCGAGGCCGTAGCGGTAGGCGACGGCCGCCGCATCGATGGTGTTGATGGTCGCCATCACGAAGCCGGTCGCCACGAGCGCGACGACCAACGGCGCGCGACGAGGCGCGAGCGCGCAGGCGCCTCTCGATTGCCAGAGCTCGAGCGCAGCGACGAGGAGCGCAGGCACGACGACGAGGCAAGCGACGTCGGAGAGCTTCCCCGTGAGCCAGCCCGGGCCCCGACCCTTGAGCACGTGGTCGTTGACGAGCCAGACCACGAGAAAGAAGAGAACGATGGGGTGTCGCAGCAGGCGAGCGGGCTGCGGGGTGACGCGCTCTTCGCGCCGGGTCATTGGATGGTGAGCTCCAGCTCGGCGTCGTCGCTGAAGCTCGGGTTGCTGATGGCGCAGCCCGCTTCGTCGTTCACGAGACTCGCGGTCACGCGGATGTCGTAGGCGCGCTCGGGTGTCACCAGGACCCGGAAGCTCTGTCTGCAATTGCCGTCTTCCGGGCAGTCGGCGATGTTGCCAGCCCGAAGCTCTGCTTCGCCACCCTCCACACCGATCTCCTGGGTGGCCACCACGCCGCCGCCGAAGGCCCGCTCGATCGTCACCGTGACCGGGCCGGCCTCGCCGGCCGGGGCCGGACCGACCGAGACGACGTTGGTGATTTCGAGCCCCGTCGCGTCAGCGCGCGCGTCCGCGTTCATCCGGAGGGTGATGACGGTGCCTTCTCCTGCCGGCGCCACCACGTTGGCCTGTTCGGTGAGGTAGTCCGGCTCGGGCGCGGAGGTGGCGACGAGCGCCAGCGACGCGAGCGCGACGGCGGCGCCGCCCCCGTGCCTCGAGCGCCATGTCATCGAGATCAGGGCGCCGGCGTCGCGCATCGACGAAATCAGGCGCGAAGAGCACATGCGCGGGCGCAGCTGCAACTCCGGGGCCGCGCGGGATGGGGCACACGGAGATACTGCCCGCACAGCGAAGCTTGTAGCCTCCGCTCCCATGGGGCACGCAGTGGACGATCGGGGCGTGGCGGGTGGTCACACGAGCGGCGAGCACCTCGTGGTTCTCGACAAACCGTTCGTCAGCCCGCGGTTCTGGCTCCGGCTCGAGCGCGCGCTTCCGTCGAGGCTGCCGGCCGCATCTCGGGGACGCATCGCCGCATGGGAAAGGGAGGCGAGCCTGGTCGATCGCCTGGCCGAGGCGTCCCGGCGGGCGCTGTCGGACTTGCCTGGCGCCGATGGTGCGTTGAGGACACTCCTCGCGTCCGAAGGCCTCTTGGTCGCCGAGCCCGACGGAGGTGCGCCGCACGGTCATGGTTTGCAGGAGCATGCGGACGAGCACGCGCACGCGCCGGCCCGCGATGGCGCGCATGTCACGGCGGCGCCGCCGCCGTCACGCGGTGCTCGCGACATCGGCGACCTGCACCACTTTCTCGTCGGGCCGATGGTGGATGCGCTCGTCGGGATCACGCGCGCGTGCGCGGCGTCTGGATGGAAGGCTGCGCCCTCGCTCGGTCGGTTCGCCGATCGCGTGAGGCCGCTCGTGGGGCGTCTGCACGGTTTCGCGCTCGCCGCATGTGCCGACGCACCGGCCGAGCTCCTGAAGTTGCTCGACGGCGAGGGGGCGGTGGCCCCGGTCGATGGCGGCGCACCGCTCGTCGGCGCGACGCGCGTCGCGGCGGCCGAGATCGAACGGATCCTCGCGCAGGTGGTCGCCGCGTGGGGCGAACGGAACGTCCACGCCGACCTGCAACGCGTGTCGTGTCCACGCGGGATTCGAGCCGAGATGCGCGCGATCAGCGATGAGGTAGACATCATTCGCCTCGATCCGGAGGCTTGTCGACACCTCGGAGAGCACGACGGCGTGCTCGTGGGCGGTCGCTTCGCGCCGGTCGTGCGGCTAGGTGGCGACATCGGCTTCGAGCTTCCACCCGATGTGCTTGAGGGTAGCGTAGTGTTGGGCTGCAAGCCGTCGGAGGAACAACTCCAGGGCATGCGCCGTCATCACGAGCGTGATGGGCATACCTTCCCGCACGGCCTGACCGACAGCTTGTGGGGAGCCATCGACGTGGCGGCGCTTCAGCCTCCCGTCGCGTCGCCAACGCTCACCCTCCGCCGGGTGGGGCGCACGGGATGGCTCCGCGAGCTCGAGGTGCTCGACGAGGACGGCGAGCTCGTCGCGACCCTAGGTGGCCCGCCGCTCGAGATCGATCGGCCGAGGCGGCTGACGGTGTGCTGGCGGCGCGACCCGACGGCGTGTGAGCTTCCTTCCGTGACGCCGCTCGACTGGCCCGGCGACCTGCCGATGCACGGGACGATGTCGATCGAGCTGCCACGCGATCTTCTCGAGAACGGCCGGCTCGGTCCCGTCATCGAGCGCCTCGGCGACGTGTTGCGCATCGTGCCCTTCTTGATGGGTCCGGCGGTCCTCTGCCTCGAGCAAGGCGAGCTCCACACGTTCCGCGTCCGCGCCTTTCCCGAGGTACCCGACGGGCTCAGGTTCGAGGTGTCGGCGGAAACACCTCTCGTCGCCGTCGCCGGTGGTTTCGGCGGGCTCGACGGCGGGCGCCGCGGACCGAGATCGGCTGAGAACATCGCGGTCGTCGCCCACGAAGGGGCCGGCACGTCCGCCGAGCTCGACGTCCGGGCGATCGGCGCCGATGGCTCGGTCTACGCCAGGTACACCGTCCGTGTGTACATCGAGCAGCCTGGGGGAGCCTGGCGCGAAGGCGGCGCCGGCCGTCTCGGGCTGGTCGCGACGCACGCCGCGCTCATGCCCGGGCCTCCCGGCCGTGAAAGCGATCTCCATGTGCTCTGCTTCGGTTACGACGACAGCAGCCGCAACGACGTGCACAAGGGCGAGTACCAGGTGTGGTCGTCCGCGGCCGAGCAGCCCGCCGGTCGTGTGATGAAGCGGCACCTGAGCCCGTTCTGCGCGGGACACGCCCAACTCGATGACGGGCGTCTCCTCGTCGTCGGCGGGCACACGGTCTACGAC
>CALKVR010000598.1 GCA_938004815.1 uncultured Polyangiaceae bacterium
GTGAACGAGCTCACGATGGCGATCAAAAACGCGATCACGCTCGGCAGCGTGTTCGAGCTCACGGGCGCGACCAAGTTCAGCCTGGTGGGCGCACCGCAGACGACGATCAGCGCCATGAACACGTCGATCACGGGCATCGGCACCTCGTTCACCGCGCTGAAGATCGACTTCGGCGCCGCAGCCGAGCTCAAGACGTTCGGCGGCGTCGCGATCAAGATGACGCCGATCGAGATCCACATCTGAGACCCACCACCACCACCACGCGCAGCGGCGAAAGGGACGAGGATCGAGCGTGAGGCTCATCAAACCCATGCGAGTCAGCTTCATCCACCGGGTCTTCGACCACCGGAAGAAGCACCACATGGTGACCACGCTCGCCCTCTGCGTCCCCTTCGACCGCCCCCGGGCTCCGATCAGCGAGCCCGAGATGTGGAAAATGGTCGCGCAGGACCTCGGTCGTTTCGGCGTCCTCGACTACTGGATGTTCAAGCCCGAGGCCGAGGTGCTCGTCACGGGCTCGTGCTTCACCGGTGAGCGCGAGAAGGGCTCCGAGTTCGTGCGCCTGATGGTGGGGCCGCCCGAGAAGCGCTACGTCGACAAGAAGCTCTACGTGTTCGGCGATCGCAAGTGGACGCTCATCGGCGCCTCCGAGCCCGACATGTTCTCGCGGATGCCGATCGACTACGCGCACGCGTTCGGCGGCAAGGACTACGCGCAGAACCCGATCGGCAAAGGGCTCGTGCCCGTCACGGGGCCGACCGGCGCAGAGTTTCACCCGCTCCCCAACGTCGAAGACCCGCGCGCGGTGATGAAGTCGAAGGGCGACAAGCCCCCGCCGGCCAGCTTCGCGCCCTGGGACCTCACCTGGCCTCACCACTTCACCAAGAAGATGGGGTCGTACACCTCGGATTGGGTGGAGAAGAACGGCTTCGCCCTCGCCGACGACGTCGACTTTTCGCTCTTCAACGTCGCAGCGCCGGATCAGCGGGCGCCCCAGTTCTTTCCCGCCGACGAGCAGTTCCGCGTCGAGAACATGCACCCCGAGAGGCGGGTCCTCGACGGCAAGCTCCCCGGGTTCAAGGGGCGATGTCTCGTTCGCTTCGCCAAGAAGTACGACGCCGAGCAAACGTTCCGCGACGTCCCGATGCGCATCGACACGATTCACCTCTTTCCGCACCGCGAGCGCGCGATCATCTTCTTCCGCGGCGTCATCGATGTTCACACGATGGACGGCTCCGACGTCGAGCTCGTCGTCGCCGCCGTCGAGGACGAAGAGCGAAAGAGCATCGAGCACTACGCCACCGTCGTCGAGCGCCGGCTCGACAAGGAAAAGGGCGCGCTCTACTCGCTGCGTGACCGCGACCTCATGCCCGCCTCGGCCGAGGTCAGCAACGCCAAGGGCATCTCCGTCGACGACCCTCTCGAGAAGGCGGCCGAGCGAGAGGATCTGGCGCGGCAGAACTTCGCGCGACGCGCGCAGCGCGAGTACGAAAAGGCGCGCGAGCAAGCGCTCGCTCAGGGCGTCGACCCCGAGGCGATCCCGCCGCCGCCGCCTCCGCCCGCCCCCGTCGCCATCCCCGACCTGGAGAACATCGCCGACTTCGTCGAGGCCGAGAAAGAGCGCACCGACAAGCAGCGCGCCGAGGCCGAGGCCGCACAGCGCGACGTCATGGAGCGGCTCGGCGCCCTCGCCAAGGAGTTCGACATCGATCTCGAGAAGCTCCAGGCCGAGGCGAAGAAGGACCAAGCCGGTCCGCCCAAGTTCTCGGCCGCCGCGGAGATCGAGCGGCTCGAGGACATGCTGCAGCTGAGCGAGAACGCAGGCGCACCCGTCCCCGGTCTGAAAGAGAAGCTCGACGACCCGAACTTTCGCGCCCAGCTGCTCGAGACCCAGGCGCAGCTCTACCGCGCGTACCGCATCACCGCCCACCAGCAGCTGCCGGCCGGAGCCATGAACGACGCCGAGAGCGCGACCGCGCGCGCCGAGCTCGTCGAGCAGCTGGCAGGCGCCCCGCGCACGCGGCGTGACTTCACCGGCGCCAACTTGGCCGGCATCGATCTGCGCGGGATGGATCTCGAGGGCGCCTTCTTCGAGGGGGCCAACCTCAAGGGCGCCAACCTCGAGGGCGCCAACCTGAAAGACGCCGTCCTCGCGCGCGCCAACCTCGAGGGCGCCAACCTGACCAAGGCCGACCTGTCACGCGCCAACCTTGGCGCGGCCAAGCTCCTCGGCGCCAACCTGAGCGACGCCGTCTTGGTGGGCGCCATCCTCTACGAGACCGACGTCTCGGGCTGCAAGCTTTGCCGCGTCAACCTGAACGAGGCGAACGCGTTCAACCTCCGCGCCGACGGCGCCGACTTCACCGGGGTGAAGGCCGAGCGGCTCGTGCTGGTAAAGGGCAGCTTCCGCGGCGCGTCGTTCAAGGCCTCGCGCATCTTCCAGAGCATCTTCATGGAGTGCGACGTCTCCGGCATCGACTGCGCGGGCAGTGACTTCTCCGAGACGGTGTTCTTGCAGTCGACCGGCGAGGGCGCGCGGTTCACCAACGCCCGCATCGAGAGCCTGCGGATCGTCGAGTCGTCGTTCGAGAAGTCCGACTTCTCGAACGCGCACATGCCCGGGTCGAACCTGCGCGGGGCCAAGCTCGCGGGCTCGAACTTTGCGGGCGTCAACCTGCGCCGCAGCGATCTGAGCACGGCCGACATGACGGGCGTCGACTTCGAGCGCGGCATCGCCGTCGAGTGCCTCATGCTCGACACGGTGCTCGAAGACGCCAAGATGATGGGCGCCAACCTGATGCTCAGCATCATGCACCGCGCGATCCTGCGCGGCGCCGACGTGTCCAAGGCCAACCTGTTTTGCGCCGACCTGACGGGCGCGGTCGGCGACAACCGCACCAGCTTTTCGGGCTCGAACGTGAAGCGCGCCCTGGTCGCGGGGGTGTTCAGTGGATAAGGCCGCCCTCGAGGCCCTGGTTCAAGGCGGCGAGATCGTCGCCTCGATCGCGCTCGCGGGGCTCGACCTCACGGGGGCGAAGCTCGGCGGCGCGATCTTCGAGAACGTCGATCTGCGCGGCGCCAAGCTCGGTGGCGCCTTTTTGCGTGAGGCGATGCTCCACGGCTGCAACCTCGAGGGCGCCGACCTGAGCAAGGCGAACCTGCAACAGATCACGCTCACCCAGTGCGATCTCTCTCAGGCCGACTTCTCTGACACCTATTTCGCGGCAGCGCGCATCCTGGAGTCCAAGGTGAAGGGGGCGCGCTTCGACCGCGCCGACCTCATCGCGACGGCTTTCGTGCGCTCGGCGATGGATGGCTCGAGCTTTCACGGCGCCAGCATGGATCGCACTCAGTTCCTCGAGGGCGCGATGGACGGCGTCTCGTTCGAGGGCGCCAAGGTGCGCGAGGCCGTGTTCTACGACGCCGACCTACGCGGCGCCAAGCTGCGCGGCGCAGCGTACTCGCTCTGCATCTTCAACAAGGCAAACCTCTCGGGCCTCGACTTGACCGAGATGGACCTCGACCTGTGTCAGTTTCAAGACGCCAAGCTCGAGGGGACGCGGCTCGTTCGCGCCAAGCTCGCGCAGTGCAACTTCAAGGGCGCGTCGCTTCGCGGCTCTGCTCTCGACGAGGCCGTCGCGCCCAAGGCGCTCTTCGCCGCCGCCGAGCTCGAGGGGGCCACGTTCCGCAAGATCGCCGCCGCCGAGAGCCTGTTCGTCGAGGCCCACGCGCAGAACGTGGACTTTACCGGCAGCGATCTGAAGATGACGGTGTGGCAGGGCGCCGACGCTCGCGGCGCCGTCTTCAACAAGGCCGACATGACGTACGCGC
>CALKVR010000599.1 GCA_938004815.1 uncultured Polyangiaceae bacterium
CGCCTACGCCGCGAGCCCGAACAACCCTCTGCCACCGCTCTTGCTCGCCGCGAACAACAACCGCCAGCCCGACCGCCTCGTCCTCGCGGGCAACTACATGACGACCGAGCGTCTGACCTACCGTTCGGTGAACGAGGGCGCCGCGCAGGTGTACATCGCGACCGACACGAACGCCGTCCAGCGAATCGCGCGCGACGCGTCGACGGCGGCCCAGAGCGTCTGCCGGCTGTTCCCGACCGGGCGTCACCTCCGCCTCGTCGACGCGGCCCGGCGCGAGACCTACGTGGGCATTACCGCCTGCAACCAGGTCAACGCCGGCTCGCTCGTCACGAGCGTCACGATCTCCTACGCGACGCTCGGCAACCCGCTCCCGCGCGTGGCGGGCGTCTGCGGGGTGAGCGAGGGCAACGCCGGCGGCGCTGTGAACACCGTCAACATCATCGAGTACAGCCTCCAGCAGGTCAGGCCGCCCTTCGGCGCGGCCGAGCTCGCCGAGCACGGGCTCGCCGCGAGCATGGCCCCCATCGTCCAGTGGGACGACACCCTCCAGGCCGACCTTGCGAGCGCCAACGGCGAGGACACGCGCGCCGATCTGATCCGGCGCGAGATCGGGACGAACGGGCTCGTGATTCCGTTCTCGGGTGAGGTGGTCGCCGACTACGTCGTCGACTTCAAGCTCCGCGCCCGCATCTCCGACCTGGCCGGCGGCAACCCCGACCAATTGCTGGACACCGACTTCGTGAAAGCAGCGTTCCCCCCTCAGCGCATCCGCGCGCTCGGCGCCCGCCTGACCACGCGGTCGCGCGAGCCGGACCGCGAGGTCCGCGCCAACGCGTTGCCGCCCGCGATCGGCGCGCCCCTCGATCGCTTCGACGTCTTCCCCGCCGGCGCGAACCGCAAGTTCCGGTTCGCGCGCGTCCGCACGATGTACTCCGAGGTCAACCTCCCCAACCTGGCCCAGGCCTCATGGTGAACGGCATCATGGTGAGATCCGCTTCTTTCCGCCGCGGTCGCCGCCGCGGGCTCACGGTGTTCATCGTGCTGCTCGTGGTGGGGATGCTGTTCGCCGTCGGCACGTTCGCAGCCAAGATGGCCGCGAACGGCGTGGCGAGCTCGGGTCGGTTCCGCCAGCTGACGCAGACGCACTACCTCTCCGAGATGGGGATGCAAGCGTCGCTCGCCGAGCTCCAGCGTGATCCGAACGGCTACAAATACAGGCTCATGAACGAGCCCCCTCCCGCCGCTCCGGCCCAGTACCCGTGCAAGGATACGCCCGACCCGGACGTGGGCGGGCCGCTCAAGCCGGCGAACCCTTCGTGCGTGCGGGTCGGGTACAGGGCGTTCGACACCGTGGCCCAGAACTCGACCGGCGACGCGACGCTCGATCTCTTGGAGGTCAAAGGCGCCACCGTGAACGGCCTCTCCGGCGCACCCGGCTCGCTCGGACACGGCAACCTGGCGGGCAACTTTGCGACCGAGCTGACCGAGCTCACCGTCGAGGCGCCGCCGCCGGGCTTCCCCGCGGAGCAGGCGTCGCACATGGTGTTTTACCGGATCACCGTCCTCGCCACCGGGCAGGTGCTGCCCTGCGATCCAGCGGTGGCCGGGTGCCAGCCCTACGCCATCGGCTCCGATCAGTTCGAGTTCGCGGTGAGCCAAGAAGAGACCCGTGCCCAGGTCGTCTTCGGCCCCGTGCCCCAGTGAACATCTCACGCTCGTCGCCGCCACCCTCAGCTTCGGAAAACCCTATGCGAAACCTCCGAACTCTCCCGACCGCTCTGCTCCGCTCGCCTCGCAGCGCCGCCGCACGAAGGGGTGGCGCCCTCGCCGCAGCCGGCTTGTGCGCGGCCGGCGTCGCCTCGCTCGGGGCGCCGACGGACGCCCGCGCCCAGACGATCGGCGACATCAAGCTGCGCGCGCCGAACATGATGCTGCTGGTCGACACCTCCGGGTCGATGAACGCAGACCCGACGGGCGGCTGGTCGGGGTGCGGCAGCGACAAGTCTCGGTGGGTCATCCTGATCGAGACGCTGACGGGCACGGTCAACAACCTCTCGTGTGACACGAGCGGCGGCGCGTACCGACGCATCCGGTCGAACGACTGCGCCCCCCGCTTCAACGATCGAAACTCGATCATCGACGCGCTCGATCCGGGCGATGGCGACGGCAACAAGTACGCTTGGCCCGTCAGCAACGGCAACGGCAAGAACAAGATTCCGATCGGCTTCCGCAAGGGCAACGGGAGCCCGCCGAGCAGCGCTTGGTGCTTCTACAACGGCTCAGGCGACTGGGACCAGCAGGGCGACGGCATCCTCGACACCTTCGGCGACAAGATCCGCTTCGGCCTCATGACGTTCGACAGCTTCGACGAGGTCGGCGGGTATCCCTACACCGAGTTCTTGCCGCTCGGCCTCCTCGGCGTCGACCCGTGGCGGCTCAACTGGAACGCGTTCACCGACCCGTACCGCAGCGACGAGGCGCAGCCGTGGCCGCTCTCCGGCTCTTCGAGCGACATCGGCTCGCGACAAGCGAGCTACTGGTTCGAGTCGAGCGGCAACAACTGGCTCTCGGGCGCGCCCACCGGCTACGGTGGCTCCGTCTATTTCCCGACGGGCGCGGCCGCTACCCTCCTCGGGCTCGGCTTTCCCTCCTTCGGCGTGTGCAACGCGTTCCCCGCCGCGAACCCGCGTGGCTACCAGTGCCCCCAGGCGAACTTCGACCTCGGCGCGGCGAACCCGACCGCGGGCCCCACCTACGGCCGCATGATGGGCTTCGGCGACCCCAATGCGAGCATCGCCGACACCGTCTCGCACAACGACATGGTCCAGCTCGGGATCATCGGCGTCACCCCCAACATCACCCACTCGACGCCGCTCGCGGCGCTCATGCGCGACGCGTACGAGGTCCTGCTCGTCGACGACCAGACCGACGCGGTGACCATCCCCCACGCCGAGAGCGATCCTCCGGTGCTGGCAAAGGTGGGTCCGATTGCGGATCCGTATGTCTTCGGCGCCGGGCCCAACGCCGGCTGCCGCCAGCAGCACGTGCTCGCGATCACCGATGGCGAGCCGTTCGGCGATCTCGTCGGCACCACGATGGGCGAGTGGGCCGAGAACCTCTACACCGACTCACCCGCAACGAACCGCGTCAACACGTACATCGTCGGCGTCGGCCTCTCGTCGGCGAATTGGACGCCGGCCGCCCCCGCCGACATCACGACCACCGCCAACAAGCTCTGCCCTGATCTCGTGGCCGCCGACCTGAACGCGGGGGGCATGTGCGAGCGCTCGTCGCTCAACCCGTTCGAGTGGCGGTACGCCGACGAGTGCACCCCCGGCGGCGCCGTCTACAACGGCGAGGGGCCGATGTGCGACGGCGTCGGCCAGTCGCTGTCGAACGCGGACCGCTCGTCGATCCGCGCGTGCTGCAACATCCTCGACGTCGCGATCAAGGGGCGGCAGCCGGGTGATCCGAACGCCAAGCCGTACTTCCCCCAGACGCAGGCCGAGCTCAAGTCGATGATGTCGGACCTCATCGCGAACATCGCGGGCGGCACGCTCAGCCGCACGATGCCAGCGTTCACGACCGCCTCGGCCTCGTCGGTCACGGCGGGCGCGGCCGCCAACTCCTACGAGCTCCGGTCGGCGCTGAGCCTCCCACCGGGTAACGGCCTGTGGATCGGCGATCTCGAGCGCGTCCGGTGGACGTGCGGCGGCGGGACCCAACCCTTCAGCGTATCGTCGGGCGACGACTTTGCGGCGAACCTCGCGGTCGGCTCACCGGGCGCGCGACGGTTCTTCACGGTCTCGGTCGATGCCACCGAGGCCCTCCCGAACGGCTCGATCCGCCCGCGGCGCACCTCGCAGAGCAGCCCCGACCCGAACGGCTCCGACTGCCTCTACGGCTGCAGCGTCTCCAACGTCGGCGACACGTTCCGCCTGGGCGGTGCAGGCGGCCCCGGCAAAGACGTGCTCTACCCCATCGAGAGCCTGAAGTCGCAGATCGACGCCACCGGCGGCGTGGACGCGTACCAGATGCTCGACCTGCAGAACAGCGATCGCACCGGCTGCCAGACGGCCACCAACAACGGCAACTCGCTCGGTGGCGGCTGGCGCGACCCGTGCAGCTCGAGCATCCTCGAGTGGTACGGCGGCGACAACGACCCGACCAACGCTGCCCCCACGCGCCACCCGAACCCGCTCGGCGGCATCTACAAGTCGGTCCCCATCGTCGTCGAGCCGCCCAAGGCGATCGAAGAGGACGAGCTCTTCTCCAACGAGCGCACCTCGCCCGGCCCGACCACCAACTCCTTCGTGAAGAAGTACGGGGAGCGGCCGACCATGGTCTACGCCCAGAGCGTCGACGGCCAGCTCCACGCGTTCGTGCTCGCGGCCAACGCGAGCTCGGGCGTCGTGGGCAAGTGGGACGCGCCGACCGACATCCCCGCCGTCAACAGCAACACGAACAACGAGCTCTGGACGTTCATCCCGCCGGCGGTCATGCCGGCGCTCTTCCGCAACTTCAACGTCCACGCCCGCCTCGGCGACGGCCCCATCGCGGTGGCAGACGTCGCCCTCTCGATCGACACCAGCAACACGAGCCAGTTCTTGCCGTGGCGCACCATGACCGACGTGCAGAACGCGGCGGGCGAGTTCCGGACGATCATCGTCGTCTCCGGCGGCCCGTCCGTCCTCGGCGGCTTCTACTACGCGCTCGACGTCACCGACCCGCTCGAGCCGCGCTTTCTCTGGCAGCTCTCGAGCGCGGGCAACCTGGCCAACGAACGCCGCGATCTCTTCGGTGACAGCGTGCCCGGCGCGGCCATCACCACCCTGCGCCTCGTCGAGCCCTTGCGCGGAGAGCGCATGGTCCCCGTGGCCATCCTCGCGGGCGGTGGCATGACGTCGCTCCCCACCGGCTTCCGCAACCGCCGCGTCGACCCCGCAAGCTACTGGCCCGGAACGTCCGAGCACCGCCCCCGCAGCGTCATCCGCGACTGGGGCGAGAGCGTCCCCGGCCGTTCGCTGACGGTCGTCGAGCTCTACAGCGGCCGCATCATCGCGCGCCTCGGCGGCGCGCACCCCACCGTCGCCGGCGCGGGCTGCGCCGCCGGCATCGTCCCCTCCTCCGACCACCCTCTCACGACGGGCGGCGCGTCGATCCTCAATTCGGCCGTCGTGCTGCCGAACGCCGGCGACCCCGGTTTCTTCGATAGCCCCCTCACCAGCACCCCCGTCGTCTACCCGTCCGGCGCCGGCAAGGTCGCGCAGCGCGCCTACGTCGGGGATCAGGACGGCACCGTCTGGCGCGTCAACCTCTCCGACCCCAACCCGCGAAACTGGACGGCCCAGATCGCGTTCGACGCGTACAACAACGAGAGCACCGAGAACACGATGGACGACGCGCGCGTCGAGGTCGGCGCGGGTGCGGCAGGCAAGCTCGGGCCCCAGCTCACCCTCCGCGGCATCTCCGGCCCCAACACCTTCGCGCTGAAGGGGCAGCCCATCACCACCCGGCCCCTCATCTCGGTCGACGAGAACGACCAGACGACCGTCTCGTTCGCCACCGGCGATCCCGAGACGTTCCAGCTCGAGTCGGTCGACGCGATCAACGTCCTCGTCTCGTTCGTCGACTACTTCGACAGCAGCACGCTCGAGTTCGCTCCCTACGTCAACAGGACGGCGCCGAGCGACCCGAGCGGCCCGTTCCAAGGCATCGAGATGGCGTTCCTCGACGGCACCGCCGTCACGGGGCCGCTCAACCTTTTCGATGGCAGCCTCATCTTCGCCTACTTCGTTCCCCGCACCGGCACGGCATGCACCTTCGGACGCGGCGGTTGGTGCGCGGTCAACTACCTCGATCACGCGGTTGCCGACGTCCCAGACCCCGTGATCGACGTCGACGGCTCGCCCGGCATCGAGCGCTGCGCCAACTTTACCGGCAACGAGGTTGTCTTCGGCATCCAGGTCAACCAGCAGGCCGGCGGGTGCAGCAATCCGGCGGTCGCGGCCTCGGGCGGTAGAGCCCTGGTGGTCTGGGAGCAGAACGGGCAGATCCTCGGCCGGGTCTGGGATCCGACGCAGGCCTCGCCGATGCCCGATCCGTGGCTCGCGGGGAACTACAGCTCGATCACCACGTCGAGCCCAGGCGGCTACGAGATCGTCATGCACACCGGCCAGGGCGGCACGGCCGAGGACATCAATATCGGCACCAAGAGCATGCGCAAAGCGCTCCAGACGCCGCGGTCCTCGACCTTCGTGCGCAGCTGGGTCAATGCTATCGAGTAGCGTGACCGTTCGCGTCCCCTTCCCTCCGACCATCGTCGTCATCGCCGTCTCGC
>CALKVR010000600.1 GCA_938004815.1 uncultured Polyangiaceae bacterium
GCGAACGACCGCGAGGCGGTAGTAGAGGTCCTCGCGAAAGCGGCGGTTCGCTACCTCTTCGGAGAGATTGCGGTTGGTGGCCGCGACGACGCGCACGTTCACCCGACGCGGGGTATTCACACCGATGCGCCGGACCTCGAACCGCTCGAGGGCGCGCAGCAGCTTGGGCTGGAGCTCGAGCGGCAGCTCGCCGATCTCGTCGAGGAACAGCGTGCCGCCGTCGGCGGCCTCGAAGGCCCCCTCGCGGTCGGCGACCGCGCCCGAGAAGGCGCCGCGCACGTGACCGAACAGCTCGCTCTCCATCAGGTTGGGTGCGACCGCCGAGCAATCGAAGACGACGAACGGCTCGCCGGCCCGCGCGCTCTCCTCGTGGAGCGCCTCGGCCGCGAGCTCTTTGCCGGTGCCGGTCTCACCCTCGACGAGGACGGTGTCGTCGACGGCGGCCGCGCGCTCGAGCATCGTGAACACGACGCGCATGGGGACGCTCAGCCCGATGAGGCCACCGAAGCTCTCGCGCGACGAGAGGGGCACCTCGATCACGTCTTGGAGGAGGGCGAGGCGCAGCGTGCTGTTGCCGATGAGGATCGTCGAGTCGTGGCGCGCGAACGCGTCGCGCACCGACACGCCGTCGAGCACGGTGCCGTTGCGGCTGCCGGCGTCGATCACGCGGATGCCGCCGCGCTCGATCTTCAGCGTCAGGTGGTGACGGCTCACGGCGCCGTCGAACAGGACGAGATCGCAGCCGCGCGCCGAGCCGATGCGGACCTCGGGGCCGGCGAAGTCGAACCCCTGCCCGGCCTGCGGGCCGGCGACGGCGTCGACGCGGATCTTGCGCGAGCGGAGCTTCAGCCCCGATGCGTCACGCGACAGGATCTCGGTGATGGCCTCGCGCGGAGCGCCCTCGGAAGACACGAGGAGACCATACCACTGTCAGGGGGCGGGACAGACGCTCGAAGGCTCGACGAAGCCGGCTTCGATGAAGTTGATCGGGTGGCTCGGGACGAAGGCGCCCGCAGGGAGCACCTGCCAGGTGACGCCATCGGTGCTCCGGTACATCTCCTGCCCGTCGTACCAGACCTGCCAGCCGCCCCGCGTGGCGACGAAGGTGCCGGCGTCGCTTCGGGCCATGGCGCCGATCCGAATGTTCGGGGGCTCGATCGGCTGCGCCGTCCACGTCACCGCGTCGGGGCTGCGGTGGAGCGTCGCCCCGTCGTAGACGAAGAACTCGCTGCCCGTCCACACCCCCGGCGAGCTCAGCGACCCCGCGACGTCACGCAGCGTCCAGGTGTCGCCGCCGTCGGTCGAGGTGCAGACCGTGCCATGACCGCTGAAGATGGCGATGGTGCCGGCGCCGTAGGCGACGTTGATGACGTAGCTGCCGCATTCGTTTGGGCGGGTCGTGGGGTGATGCCACGCGATGCCGTCCGGCGAGAGGACGATGTCGCGGTTGTCACCCGACTCGCCCGTGACGATGAACAGGCCGCCGTCGTGGGGCACGAACTCGATCGCGCGCACGTTGCCGACGTTCAAGCCGAGGTCGCCCCCGTCTTGCCACGTGGCGCCGTCGGTCGAGATCGACGTCGGCGAGGCGTTGGCGACGAAGACGCCCTGGCCGAACGCGATGTCGGCGAAGGTCGGCGGCTCGACCCACACGTCTTCCCATGTGCCGCCGTCGACCGAGCGCCGCATCACGCCGGGTGAGCCCCACCCGAACGTGGAGACGAAGGCGCCGTTGCCGAACGCGAGGCCGCGGCCGGCCCACGGGCTGTGGTCACAGTCGGGCAGGTTGTTCTCGCTCCAGCACTCGGCGGTGTCGTCGGCCGATTGGTTATGGACCCACGTCTGGCCGTCGTCGCAGCTCACCATCAGGCGGCCGAAGTGCCCCTGCGCGACGAACACCGGAACCAGGCCCGCGTTCTCGCCGCCGCTCCCGGAGCTCGAGCTGCCCGTCCCTTGCGCCGCGGACCCGGAGCCCGAGGTGGCGCCGCTCTGCGCGCCGGTCGCCCCCGCGCCGCCATCGCCACCGCCGCCCGTCCCGCCCCCGGTGCCCGAGGCGTCACCGCAAGCAACGAGCAGGGGAACCGCGAGGAGCAGGGATCGGCAGGCGTTCGTACGAAGCATCGCGGCCGCGTTCCGCAAGGGTCGTGCCCGCGCCTTCTCGCGGTCGTTGCGCGCCTCCGCCGCCGCCACTGCGACACCGAGGGGGCAGTCCACGGCTACGCCGTCCCCCGCGGGGGACAGTCGCGCCGCCGGGAGGTGCCGAGAGCGCCGAAACAACGCCGCATGCTGCAGGTATGCTGGTTGCAGTCGGGGCCCACGCGTGGCGATCGGGAGACACCGCATGAGAGACCTTTCGAAGCGAGGGCGCGCGGGATGGAGAGCGGCGACGCTCTCGACGAGCCTGCTCGCGCTGGTGGGCTGCACCGGCGAGATCGGGGGCGAAGACCAGGAGACCGGCCCCGGGCCGCAGTCGACGCCGACCAACTTCGTCTGCGACCCCGACGCCGTCCCCGAGGCCTTGCCGCTCCGCCGTCTGAGCCACGTGCAATACGCGAACACCATCCGCGACCTGGTTCGCTACGCGCTCCCGAGCGAGAGCGACGCGGTGATCACGGCGGTGACGCCGCTCTTCGATCAGGTCCCCGACGACGCGCGCATCGGGCCCGACAAGCACTACGCCGGCTTCGCTCGTCTCGACCAGGCGGTGCAGCAAGAGCACATCGACGCGACCTACGCGGTGGCGAACGCGGTCGGCGCCGAGCTCGTCTCGACGCCGGCGCGGCTCGAGGCGGTGGTCGGTGCGTGCGCGACCGACGGTGACGCGAGCAACGACGACGCCTGTCTCGACGCGTTCATCCGATCGTTCGGCGAGCGCGCGCTGCGGCGCGCCGCGACCGACGAGGACGTCGCGTTCTACCGCGTGCCCGCCGGGTCCGCGCCCTTCGAAGCGGCCGACTACGCCGACGCGGCCGCCCTCCTGATGACGTCGCCCCACGCGCTCTACCTGGTCGAGCACGGCGACGAGAGCGAGGGCGAGCACGTGCCGCTCGGCGCGTACGAGCTCGCGTCCCGCCTCTCGTACCACTTCTGGCAGACGCTCCCCGACGAGGAGCTGTTCGCGGCCGCGCGGTCGGGCGACCTCTTGACCGAGGCGGGGTACACCGCCCAGGTCGATCGCATCTTCGCCGACCCGAAGACGCGCGAGGCGGTGGCGGCGTTCTTCTCGGACTGGCTCGAGAACACGACGCTCGAGGAGCTCGACTCGCGCGCGGGCACACCGGTGTTCGAGGCGTTCGCGGGCGACTTCACCCCCGGGCCCGAGCTCCGCGAGCGCATGCTGGCCGAGGTCGTCGACGCCGCCGCGTGGTACGCGTTCGACGGGGCCGGCTCGTACGACGATCTGCTGACGAGCAATCGCTCGTTCGCGAAGACGAGCGATCTGGCGACGATCTACGGCGTGCCCACGTGGGACGGAGCCGGCGAGCCCCCGGCCTTTGCCGACCCGGCGCGCGCGGGGCTCATCACCCGCGCCGCTTACACCGCGACCGGCTCGGCCAACACGCGACCGATCATGAAGGGCGTGTTCATCCGCAAGGCGCTGCTCTGCGACGACATCGCGCCGCCGCCGCCCAACGCGGCCGCGAACCCGCCGACCCTCAGCGAGACGGCCACGACCCGGCAGGTCGTCGAAGAGCTGACCGCCAACTCGCCTTGCAACGGCTGCCACCAGCTCCAGATCAACGCGCTCGGGTTCGCGACCGAGAACTTCGACGCCCTCGGCCGCGTGCGCACCGAGCAGCCCATCTTCGACGAAGAGACGGGCGCGTCGCTCGGCGCGCTCCCCATCGACACGACGAGCGTGCCGCGGGTCGACGATGACGAGACGCTCTCGACCGGGTCGGCCGATCTCATGCGCCTCGTGACCGAGAGCCCCAAGCCGAACGCGTGCTTCGCCCGGCAGTACTTCCGCTTCACGTTCGGCCGTGAAGAGGACCTGAACCGCGACGCCTGCGCCCTCGACGACGTGAAGTCCAAGCTCGACGACGGCGCCCCGCTCGCAGAGGTGCTCCGCACCGTGGCCCTCAGCCAAGCATTCAAGAAACGCTCGTTCTCGGAGGAGGTGGCACCGTGAAGAAGCTCGGCCGCCGCATGTGGCTCCGCGGCGCGGGCGGCTTCGCCCTCGCCATCCCGCTCCTGCCCTCGCTCCTGGACCAAAAAGAGGCCAAGGCGGGCGGCAACAACCGAAAGCGCTTCGTGGCCATGGGCACGAACCACGGCGCGATCTGGCAACCCAACATGTACCCGGTCGACGGGTCGCTCACCCAGACCGCGACGTACGCCGGCCACCAGGTGCGGCGCGGCGCGCTGGCGCTCGACGTGGCGGGCGGGGTCGCGCGCTTGTCGCCCGTCCTCTCGGCCAGCTCGAGCGTGCTGACGAGCGCGCTCGCCGCGAAGATGAACGTGCTCCGCGGCCTCGACGTGACGTTCTATTTGGCGCACCACCGTGGCGGCCACCTGGGCAACTACGCCGAGAACGACGGCAACGGCATGGACGGCCAGGCCACCCAGGAGCACATCCCCACGATCGACCAGCTCATGGCGTGGTCGCCCTCGTTCTACACCGACCTGTCGACCATCCTCGAGCGCGCGCTGGTCATCGGCGGCAACGGCATGAGCGCGAACTGGTCGAGCCCCTCGACCAAGACGGGCGAGGTGCAGAACATCTCGCCCGAGAACGACTCGCTCGCCCTCTTCAACCGGATCTTCGTCCCCGAAGAGGACCCGACCACGGTTCGGCCGCCGATCATCGACCGCGTGCTCGAGGACTACAACCGCCTCAAGAGCTCGAACCGGCGGCTCTCGGCGGCCGACCGGCAGCGGCTCGACGATCACATCGATCGGCTCGACGAGCTCCAGCGCAAGATCAACGTGCAGGTCTCGTGCGGCGACATCGAGCCGCCGACGTCGAGCTCGATCGACGAGTGGGGGTCGAGCTCGTACGGCATCGATCCGCAGGCGCAGGTGCGGTTCTGGCAGCTCCACAACGACGTCATCGCGGCCGCGTTCGCGTGCGACACGTGCCGCATCGCCTCGATGTTCGCGACCGACATCTTCTCGGACTACGTCGGCGACTGGCACCAAGACGTCGCGCACCAGGCGCACTTTCCCGACGGTGAAGACCAGGCCACGATCAGCGCGGCTCACCAGCGCTTCTTCGAGGGCGTGTTCCTCGATCTCGCGGCCAAGCTCGACGCGATCCAAGACGTCGACGGCACCGTGCTCGACAGCACGCTCATCCAGTGGACCCAAGAGAGCGGATGCGCGACGCACGATCCGATCGAGCTGCCGGTCGTCACCGCCGGCAGCGCGGGCGGCTTCTTCACGACCGGCAACTACGCCGACTACCGCAACCTCTCGCGGCCCGCGGCGCAGCCCGGCCCCGACAGCGCGGTGAGCTCGCACACCGGGCTCGTCTACAACCAGTGGCTCGGCAACGTGCTCCAGGCGATGGGGCTCGATCCGAGCGAGTACGAGTCGGGCGGCTACGGCGGCTACGGCAAGGTCGTGCTCTCGACCGAGGGCTGGTACGCCGGCTACCAGGCGTACGACAACGCCGAGCTGTCGGTGATGAGCGAGATCCTCCCGTTCCTCGGTGCGTAACCCTCTGCTGAACAGTACCGTCACGCCGCGCGGATAGGCAGTCGCTGCTCTTTCACCCCCCCGGCCCCCCTCACTGCGTGAGGGGGGTGACGCGCGCGATGCCGTGCACGAGGGACGAGACCACGGGGCCGCACTGGACCTTGGGGTCGCGCGTCGAGCAGGTGACGAGGCGGACGCCGCCGCCGGTCGCGACCGCGACCATCTGGGCCTCGAGCGCGCCGCGAGGGGTCGCGCGCTCGAGGCGCATCCACGTCTGGCGCTCGGCCCCCGCGGTGTAGACGCTGTCGACGCGGCGGGTGCTGGGCCCCGAGAACGCGGCCGCGAACTGATCGAACGCGACGCCCACGTCGTGATCCGTAGCCGAAAGCAGGGTGGTCTCGACGGCGGTGAGGCCCCCGCAGTGGAACGATCGGACGTCGGCGTCTTGCCGCTCTTCTTCGCAGTGGGCCAGCGTGGGCCCGCCGGCGGGCGCGGCGGGCGCGGCCACCGGGCCGGGCGTGCAGGCTCCGAGAGCCGCCCCCGAGGCTAAGAACAGCAAGAAACCTCGCATCGTTTGGTACGCTCTACCGATGCGCATCGCCTTCGCTTCGTTCATGGCTCTGGGGCTCCTCGGCTGCGGGGACGACGGCGGCTCGGGTGGGGGCGGCGGCGCGTACCCCTGCTGGGGCGCCTGCTGCGG
>CALKVR010000601.1 GCA_938004815.1 uncultured Polyangiaceae bacterium
CGATGACGACTTCACGACCCTCGCGCGCCGCCGTCTCGGCGATCGAGACGGCGTGGCGCGGAGCCTCCGTGCGCGCCACGTCGACCGGCCCGAGCGCGCTCTCGACGATGCGCAGGAACGCATCGAGCCCCTCTCCCGCGCGGCCGGCCCCCGCCTTGGGGTTGACGATGAGGATCGGGCGAAGGCTCACTTAGGTTTTTTCGCGCTGATCGCGTCCTTCAACTTGGAAATCGCATCGTCGTAGGCCTTGTCCAGATCGAGCGTTCGCTGCTCGAGATCCTTGAGGTTCTCGTTGGCGGCGATCTCGGCGCCCTCGAGCGACTTGAGGTGCTCCTGCGCCTTCTTCACCCGCGCGTCCGACGCCGCCTTCTCGTCGGGCTTGCGCTTGGGATCGGCGGCGTACTCCTGTTCGTCTTTGATGAACGAGTCGAGCGCCGACCTCGCGTCGCTCGCGCCCGAGAGCACCGCTTCGAGCCGCTCCTGGGCCTCGGGCATCTCGACATGCACGGTGTAGCTCGTCTCGGCGATGTCGTCGGCGAGCTCTTCGAGGGCCGGTCGGTTCTTTTTCCCGAGCGCGGCCTCGTGGCGGTCGATGAGGATGAAGGCGTCGTTGGAGGCGCGGAGGCGGTCGCGCATCCGCTCGTCGACGGCGTCCTTGAACCCCTGGTTCACGGCGCCCCAGACGTCGGCCTCGCAGCCCTTCTGCTTCACCGCGTACTGCGCGGCGCCGCCGACCTTCTTCACGATCGCCTCGCGCTCCTCGTCGTAGAACGTGCGCGCCCCTTCGAGCTCGCGCATCGTGGCGCCGTAGCCGCCGTCTTTGCCCGCGTCCTCCGAGGCTTCGACGATCTTCTCCACGATCGCCCAGTCGGTCTCGGTGAGCTTGTCGGCCGCGGTCGGGAGCTTGGCGATCTTCTCTTTTGCCTTGCTCTCGCGATCACGGATGCGCTGGTTCTGCCGATCGAGCATGGCCGGGTACCGCTGCGCGGTGGAGCCCTGGTCGATGCTCACTGCCTTCGGCTCGTTCGCCCCCTTTTGCTCGCAGCCGGCGAGGCCGAGGGTCGCGAACAAGGCGAGGGCGACTGCGGTTCGTAAGGGCGTCATGGCCGGGATGACAGCGCGGTCTTGCCGGGTCCGTCAACTGGCCGGGAAACTTCCCTCGTCACCTGGCGAGTGGTAGGTCGATGGGTGATGGACGCGGAGCGCGAGCTGGACGCGGCGCTCGAAGCCTTTCTCACTGCGCTCGAGCGCGAGCGGCGGGCTTCTCCGCATACCGTGCTCGCCTACCGTCGTGACCTCACGCAGCTGGTCGTCTTCTGTCGTACGTCGCGCCCCTATGTGCAGCGGCCCGCCGACATCGACGTCACGCTGCTCCGCCGGTGGCTCGGCGAGCTGACGAAGACTCACGCGACCAGCAGCGTGGCTCGGAAGATCGCCGCCGTCCGCGCGTTCTACCGGTTCCTGATGAAGCGCGGGTCGATCAAGGCGAGCCCAGCCGCCGGGTTGCTCTTGCCGCGCGTGCGGCGCAAGCTCCCGACCGTGCTCAACGCCGACGCGGCCGCGGGCGTGGTGGAGACCCCCACCGGCGACGACGCGGGCTCGCGGCGCGACCGCGCCCTGCTCGAGCTGCTCTACTCCAGCGGTCTGCGCGTCAGCGAGATCGTCTCGCTCGACCGCGACGCGGTCGATCTCTCCGCCGCCGAAGCGCGTGTGGTCGGCAAGGGCAACAAGGAGCGCCGCGTGCCCATCGGCGCTACGGCGATCGCGACGCTCGAGCGCTGGCTCGAGCGTCGCGGCGAGCTCGACGCCCACGGCGATCGCGCGCTCTTCTTGTCGACACGGGGCCGGCGCGTGACAGTCCGCGCGGTCCAGCGTCTCGTCAAAGCCGCCGGCATGCTGGGCGCAGGTCGCTCCGACGTACACCCTCACGCGCTCCGGCACACGTGCGCCACGCACATGCTCGAGGGCGGCGCCGATCTGCGCAGCATCCAGGAGCTCTTGGGTCACGCCAGCCTCGCGACGACGCAGCGCTACACCCACGTGTCGATGGACCGCATCCTGCGCGTCTACGACGAGGCGCACCCGCTCGCGCGCGCAAAAGGGTCGCGCCCGTGACGCGACCGACCGAAATCGTTCGGCGGCTCGTGCACGCCTTGTTCGGGGGCACCATCGGCGCGCTCGGCTGCTCGGCGCTCGAGGCGCTCTGGGCGCGCGCCGCGGCGGGGCCGCACGCGCCCGGCTGGGTCGACCTATGGGTCGCCACGCTCGGACTGCTCTCGGGGCTCGCGCTCGCGGTCGCGTTCGGCGCTTGGGCGCTCGGGTGGTGGCTCTCGCCCTCGCAGCCCCCGAGCCTCACGGGCTCGATCGCGCGCCTGCGCGAGGCCGCGGTCGGGCGACAAGCGGGGGTGGCGGCGTTCGTGCCGCTCGCCGTGCTCGCCGCGTTCGTGTGGATGACCGGCTCGGCGCAGCTCGCGCGGGTGGTGCTGGGGCTCCAGATCGGCTCACGCCTCGCGGGGTTGGCGCTCATGGGCGGCGTCGTCGGCTTCGCGCTCCTCTTGGCGGTGATCACGCTCGCCTCGGTCCCGCCGCTGAGGCGCCTGCTCGCGACGCGCGCGGCGAACGGCCGCCCCGCGTTCGTCGACCCGGTGGTCACCGGCGGCGCTGCCCTCGCGCTCGGCGCGGCGCTCTTCGCGGCAGGCATGGCCACGGGGACGGTGTCCGGTGAGGGCGGCGTGCTCGGTATCTACGGCATCTTTCGCCGGCCCGAGCTCGATCTCCGCGCGCCGTTCGAGCTCGCCGTCATCGCGCTCGCGGCGACGTTCGCTCAGAGCGTCGCCAAGCCGCCGCGGTCACCGTCCGTCTTCATGCTGGTGTCGCTCGCGCTCCTGTCGCTCGGCTCGCTCGCCTTGCTGCCTCGCTCGTCGTCACGCATGACCGAGAGCGCCGAGATCTCGCTCGCGATCGAGCGCGGCGCGCCGCTCACGAAGATGCTGCTGGGCCCGCTTCGGCGGTCGAGCGACCGGGACGGCGACGGTTTCGGAGCGGCGTTCGGGGGCGGCGACTGCGACGACGCGAACGCGGCCGTCTTCCCCGGCGCAGACGAGGTGCTCGACAACGGCGTCGACGAGGACTGCTCGGGCGCGGACTTGACCAAACGCGTGGTCGATTCGCTCGCGCCCGAGCCCGAGGCCACGCGCGTCGACGAGCGCTTGGTCCCCAAGGACCTGAACGTCGTGCTCGTCACCGTCGACACGCTCCGCTACGACCTCGGCTACATGGGCTATCAGCGGCCCATCTCGCCCAACATCGACGCGCTCGCCGCGCGCTCGGTGGTGTTCGAGCGGGCGTACGCGCTCGCCAGCTACACGGGCAAGTCGATCGGGCCCATGCTGATCGGAAAGTACGGCGAGGAGACGAACCGCAACTGGGGCCATTTCAACAAGTTCGGCCCCGAGGACACGTTCCTCGCCGAGCGCCTACAAAAGGCCGGCGTGCGCACCCTCGGCGTGCATGGCCATCGCTACTTCGACGTGTGGGGCGGGCTCGAGCGCGGGTTCGACGTCCTCGACTTCTCGGCCGCGCCACCAAAAGACGCGCCGTGGGACGTCGACACGAAGTCCTCGAGCGCCGAGCTGACCGACGCCGCGATCGCCCTGCTCGGCAAAGACGAGAACACCAAGGGCCGCTTCTTCCTCTGGGTCCACTACCTGGACCCGCACGCCGACTACCTGCGGCACGAGGGGCATGACTTCGGGAACGCGGCCCGCGATCTCTACGACGGCGAGGTCGCGTTCACCGACAAGCACGTCGGCCGCCTGCTCGCCGCGATCGAGGCCGCGCCCTACGGCAAGCGCACGGCCGTCATCCTGACGAGCGACCACGGTGAGGCGTTCGGCGAGCACGGCATGTACCGCCACGGCTTCGAGGTCTGGGAGGCGCTCGTGCGCGTGCCGCTCGTGGTCCACGTGCCCGGGGTTACCCCGCGCCGCATCGCCGCGCGCCGGAGCTTGATCGACCTCACGCCGACGATCCTCGAGCTCATGCACGTCCAGGCTCCACCCAAGAGCGAGACCGGAACGGATTTTCTCTCGGGACAGTCGCTGGCCGTCGATCTCTACCTGCCCGAAGGCAAGGAGCCCGCGACGCGCGACGTCTTCGTGGACATGCCGGCGGGGCCCTACAACGACGCGCGGCGCGCGCTCATCCACGAGGACAAGAAGCTGATCGTCGCGTCCGAGCGCCGGTTCTCGCTCTATGACCTGGCGGCCGACCCGGCCGAGGAGCGTGATCTCGCGGCCCAAGCCGATGGCGACGCCGCGGTGAAAGAGATGAAGGATCGCTACGCCGCGTTCAAGGCGCGACTTCGTGAAGTGAAGGTGACCGGCAAACGGAAGTGACGTGCCCGAGCGAGAACGGGGTATGGTTGTCGCGGTGGACGTCCTGAGCGGCAAGGATCTGGCCCCGACCGCGGTGGTCTTCGATCTCGACGGGACGCTGATCGACAGCCGGGGCGACATCGCCGCGGCCGTGAACCACGCCCTGCTCGGGACGGGGCGCACGGCCCTGCCGGCGAGCGTGATCGCGACGTACGTCGGCGACGGCGCGCGGTCCCTCCTCGCCCGCGCCAGCAAGCTGACGGAGACGGACCCGGCGCTCGACGACTTGCTCGAGCGCTTCTCCACCTATTATCTGGCGCATCCGGTCGACTTCACGAAGTGGGCCGATGGCGCGCCCGACGTGCTCGATCGGGTCGCGGCCATCCCGCTGCCCATCTGCCTGTGCACGAACAAGGCGCGGCCAGTCACCGACGCGATCCTCGCTGCCCTCGGTGTGCGTACCCGGTTCCGCGCCATCTACGCGGGGGGCGACGGCCCCGAGAAAAAGCCCGCGCCGGGCCCGCTGCTCACGCTCGCGAAGCGTCTGGGCGTCGAGCCCGCGAGCCTCGTCATGGTCGGTGACGGCTCTCAGGACGTGGATTGCGCTCGAGCCGCGGGCTGCCGCGTCATCGGCGTGAGCAGCGCGTACGCGCCGCGCGAAAAATTGCTCGCGGCCAAGGCCGACATCGTGCTCGACGGCCTCGCCGGCGTCGCGGACGTCGTCCGCCGCTGGTGTGACTCGACGGCGAGGCTATCCGTTCTTCGCCGCTGACGCACGCCCCTTGCCGCGCCCAGCGCGGCTCAAAAGGCGGCGCGCGAGGTCGACCTCGGTGTATTGTTCCTATGATTCGCACCCCCGTGGTGCAGAGTCGACGCGCGCCGCTCCCCGTCACCTCGGCCACATGTCCGATCACTCCCTCATCGGTCTGAACCTCGCCGATCGTTTCCGGATCACGGGTGTGATCGGCGAAGGCGGCATGGCGACCGTGTACCGCGGCGTGGATCCCAACAAGACCGAGCTCGCGGTGAAGATCATGAACCCGGATCTCGCCAAAGAGAGCCGGTTCGTCAGGCGTTTTCGGCGAGAGGCGAAGGCCGCGTCGATGCTGAAGCACCCCAACACGGTGCAGATCGTCGAGTTCGGTGTCGACCAGGGCTACGTGTTCATGGTGATGGAGCTGCTGCAGGGCCAGGACCTGGCGATGCTGCTCCACCGCGAGCGCAAGATCCCGCAGGCCCGCGCGGTGCAGATCGTGGTCCAGGTCTGCCGGGCCCTCTCCGCGGCTCACGATCAGTCGATCGTCCACCGCGACTTGAAGCCCGACAACATCATGCTCGTCCGGCAGCCGCCGGGCGTTCCGCAGCCGGTCCCCGGCATGAACCCCACCGACTTCGTGAAGGTGCTCGACTTCGGCATCGCCAAGATCCTCGACGACGAGCCGGGCGCGCCCGTCGACTCGCGGATCGAGCCCATCACCCAAGAGAAATCGATGCTGACGCGGGTCGGCACCATCGTCGGCACGCCGGCCTACATGGCGCCCGAGCAGGGCCGGGCCGAGGCGGTCGACGCGCGCACGGACATCTACGCCTGCGGCGTGCTGCTCTACGAGCTCATCACCGGCCGCGTCCCCTTCACCGGGGAGACGCCGATGCAGGTGGTCATGCGGCACGTCAACGAGGCACCCCGGCCGCCGTCCGACTTTCACCCGCTCGACCGCGATCTCGAGCGGCTGATCATGCGCGCGCTGGCCAAGTACCCGTCCGAGCGGCAGCAGAGCTCCGAGGAGCTCGCGTTCGACTTGCTGGGGGTGCTGCCCAAGCTCGGCGGCGCGCCCGCGCAAAAAGAAGCTGACGGTGCTGTCAATAAAACGCTCGTGCTCGAGCCCGGGCCGCCGCCTGCAGCGGCGCCCCGCCCGGCCGCCGGCGCGCCGCCCAAGCCCGCAGCCGCGGCCGCTCCGCCCCGGGGCCCTGCGCCGGCGCCTGCCCCCCGCAAGGCCGAGCCCGCCAACCCGTTCCCGACCCTGAACATCGAGGTCCCCGACGACATCTTCCCGGCCGACCTCCCCGTGGTCGGCGCCGATCCCAAGGCGTCACCCGCGACGGTCGCGGGGCTCTCGGCCGGGCCGCTCCCGTCCACCGACCCCTCGCCGACCCACCGCTCGGACGCCGTCCGCGGCGGCGGCGGCGTGGCCGGGATGGCCGCCGCCTCGGTCGTCGGTCGCGCGCCGGTGGCCCGGCCCCAGCCGCCGGTCCCCGTCGTCGCGCCCAGCCCTGGTCGCGGCGGCAACAGCCCGCTCGCCCAGACCCTCCAGTCGGAGGCGCCGCCCCCCTCGAGCGACGACGACGAGGCCGCGACGGTCGTCAAGTCGCCAACGGGCGCCGACAAGGCTCGCATGTCGCTCGCAGAAGAGGCGATGGCCGCGGCCCTCGCCGCGCCGGGCGTGCCCAACGTCACGGGCGTGCCGAAGGTGGGCGGCCCCGAGAGCGTCGAACCGACCCTCATCCAGGGCGCGACGGGCAACGCACCCAAGCCGAAGCCGGGCGGCGGCGTGGATTTGCGTTCGCTCCACGAGACCGTGCGCGTCGATCCAGAAGAGACCGAGAGGGCGGTCCAGGAGGCGGTGCAGGCGCGCGCCTCGAACCCAGGGGTACCCGTGTCGCCGATCCCCTTGGCGTCGTCGCCCCCGGGCGCTCCGCCCATTCCCGGCGGTGCGGTTGCGGGCGGTGCCGTTTCGGGCAACGCCGCGACGCTGGCGCTCGACGATCCGCCCCTCGCGGGCGCCCGCAAGCCGACGTCCGAGCTCTTACCGGTCAAGCTGCCCGAGGAGCGCGCCTCCCAGCGGCCCGAGGCGCCTGCCGAGGCCGCCCTCTGGCGCCCCAAGGGCCGCAAGCTCGGCGGGGCGGCGGCCCTGTTCATCGGAATCATGATCGGGGCGCTGCTCGTCGCGGCTGCGCTCGTGGTCGCCATCTCGATGCGGCGCTGACCCCGCGAAGATCCTCGAGGCCGTGAGTTGCCCAGGCGACCCTGGGTTGATAAGCACGATGTATGGCCTCTTTCCGAGACACACTGCGTTCTCGCGAAGGGCCGCTGCTCATGGGCGTGCTGAACCGCACTCCGGATTCGTTCAGCGACGGGGGCCGATACGACAATGACAGTGACGCGATCGCTGCCGCCGAGAAGATGCTCTCGGACGGGGCGGCGGTGATCGACGTCGGGGCAGAGTCGACGCGACCGAACGCGGCGCCGGTCGCGCCGGCCGAGCAGCTCGCGCGTCTCGGCGCGACCATCCCTGCCCTCCATCGTCTCGGCGCCGTGGTGTCGATCGACACCACGTCACCCGAGGTCGCGGCTCGCGCCGTCGACCAGGGCGCGTCGATCATCAACACCGTCGACCTTCGCGCGGCCGACTCGCTGGCGGTGGTCGCCAAGCGCGGCGGCGCGATGCTCGCGCTGATGCACAGCCGGGGCTCGATGACGGCGATGCCCGACTTCTCGAGGGTCGACGAGAACGCCTACGGCGACGTCGTGCGCGAGGTCGTCGCGGAGTGGTCGGTCGCCAAAGACGCCGCCGCGCGCGCGGGGCTCGCCGAACGCGACATCCTCTTCGACCCGGGCTTGGGGTTTCACAAGAGCGCGCGGCACTCGCTCGAGCTTTGCCGGCGCCTCGACGAGATCGTGGCCGCCGGCTTCGACGTGCTCGTCGGGCCGAGCCGCAAGTCGTTCCTGGGTGTGGTCACCACGGACCGTGGCGCCGCCCAGCCCCCTCCCGGCGAGCGCCTCGGCGCGACCATCGCCGCCTGCCTCGCCTGCGCCGCCCGCGGCGCCGCGCTCCTTCGTGTCCACGACGTCGCGCCCGTGAGGCAGGCGCTCGCGTTCGATCGGGCGGTGCGCGGTGCTTGAGTCGATCGAGCGCGTCTTCGCGGGCCGGTCGGCGCTCGACGTCGCTCGCGATCTCCTCGACGTCCTCATCGTCGCCTACGTCATCTACCGCCTCCTCTTGATGGTCCGGGGCACGCGCGCGATGCAGGTCGGCGCCGGCCTCTTCGTGGTTTTTTTGCTGTACGTGGCCGCCAAGTACCTCCAGCTGGTCACGCTCCTCAGCCTTTTGTCGTACGTCCTGTCGTCGCTCATCCTGATCGTCGTGGTGGTGTTCCAGAACGACATCCGCCGCGCGCTCATCCGGGTCGGCGGTCGTGCGTGGTTCACCGGCCGCCGCAAGCAAGAGCAGTCGCGCGTGATCGACGAGGTCGTGGTCGCGGTCACCGAGCTCGCCCGCCACCGCATCGGCGCGATCATCGCGTTCGAACAAGACGCGACCCTCGCCGATTTCACGCAGCGCGAGGGCGTGGTGATCAACGCCGCGGTCACGCGCGAGCTCTTGGTGGCGATCTTCTACCCCGAGAGCGTGAACAAGCTTCATGACGGTGCCGTCGTCATTCGCGACCTCAAGATCGCCCGCGCCGGCGTGTTCTTTCCCATGCCCGAAGCGAAAGAGGGCAAGGTCGACCGCAGCATGGGCACCCGCCACGCGGCCGCGCTCGGCATCACCGAAGAGACGGACGCGGTCGTGGTCGTCGTGAGCGAGGAGCGGGGGACGATCAGCTTTTGCTTCAACGGCAACATCGTGCCGAACATCGACGCCACCGCGTTGCGGCAGTCGTTGGTGGGTCTCCTCGAGAACCGCGCGGCGCGGGCCGAGGCCAAGGACGCTCCCCCGGCATCGTCCGCCGCCGGTGCCACCTCGACCCCGTCCTCGGGGCGGAGCGTCGCCCCGCCGCCGGTCGCGGCCGTACCGGTCGTCCCCGTCGTCGTCCCCGCTCTCCCGCCCCAGAGCCCGTCGACCACGCCGATCCCCAAGGCCAAGGTCGACAAGCGCTCGAGCGACCCCACCTCGACACCGGTGAAAGGCGTGAGCACGCCGATGCCCAAGGCGACCAAGAGCCTCTTGCCGACTCCGCCGAAGGAGCGCGTGAGCCAAAACCCGGGTGACGACAGCCCCGCGTCCGAGCGGCCCTCGTTCGTCCCCGGTCGTGCGGCGCCCGAAGAGCAGCCGGACCGCGCATCGCACCCCGAGGAGCCCGGCGGATGAAGAGCCGCGCCGCCAACTTCGCACGCGAGGCGCTGTTCGAGAACGTCGGGCTGAAGATCGTCTCGATCTTGTGCGCCTTCGGTTTTTTTCTTTTCATCCGCGGCGCCGAGCGAGCCGAGATGCGCTTCGACGTGGGCGTCGCGTACACCCCGCCGGCCGACGTCGCCAACCGCGTCCTCGTGAAAGAGCCGCCCGCCGAGATCAGCGTGAAGCTCGTCGGCCCACGCACCCAGCTCGAGTCGCTGCCGCGCGATCTGGGCACCATCGTCCTCGACCTCTCCTCGGGGCAACACGACATGGTGCAGATCGACCCCTCGATGATCCCGAACGTGCCCCCTGGCCTGCGGGTCGATGAGGTCTTTCCTTCTCGCATCGAGCTGCGTTGGGACGATGTCGTCTCGAAGCCGGTCCCGGTTCAGGTCGGCCGGACCGGCGATCCCCCGGTGGGGTACACCGTCCGCGGCTCCGTCACGACGAACCCCGAGGCTGTCCTCGCGTCGGGGCCCAAGTCCATCGTGGCGCTGATTCAGGTCGCGCGCGCCCAATCGTTCGACGTCACGAGCCTCACCGAGGGCTACCACACGCGTCAGCTCCTCCTCGACCTGCCGCCGGAGGGCGTCGCGTTCGACGTCGGCAGCATCGAGGCGACGATCGAGATCGCGCGAGAGGAGCGGCTCAGCGCGTTCAAGGGCCTGAAGATCGATATCATCGGCGCCCCGAAGGCCACGGCCGCGCCCGAGCGGGTGACGGTCAAGGTCCGCGGCTTGCCCGATGTCGTCGCCAGCCTCGAAGCCGATCAGATCGCGCCTTATGTCGAGCTCCCACCCGAGACCGATCTGACGAAGCCCGGCAGCGTCCGCGCCCGGGTGAAGGTCGACATCCCCAACGTCGACGCCGAGGTCGAGCCGAAAGAGGTCACCGTCAAGTGGTGAGCCGGGGGCGCGCCTTGCGGCGTGTCGCGGCCGCCTCGATCTGTGCGTTGGGGCTTTCCCTCGGCGCGCCGAGCCCCGCCCTCGCGGCGCCCGACACCCCGAGCCTGATCGACCGTGTCATCGGCCGGTGGCGCGTCGTCGAGGGCGGCAAGCCTGGGAAATCACGGGCCATCTTCGCGCGAGAGCTCGCGCTCGAGGCGCGCCTCGAGGCGATGGCCGCGGGCGAGGCGCCGACGGGCCCGATCACCGAGCCACAGGTTCGCGCGGCGCTCGCGCGGCACGTCACCGAGTCGCTGCTGGCCGAGCTCCCGCTCGACCCGGCGCCGACCCCGGCCAAAGTGGGCGAGCAGGCCTCGCGCGCGCGGCGTTTTCTGCTCGCGCGCGTCGGCGGTGAAGACCGACTGAAAGCTGCCATGGACGCGGAGCGGTTCTCGACCGACGAGCTCGACGCGCTGCTCCGCCGGACGGCTCGCGCGAGCCTGTACCTCGATCGCATGGTCGCCCCCCAGGTCGATCCGACGGATCTCGAGCTCCGCCAGTTGCACGCCAACGGGCAGACGCCGTTCTCCAAGCAGCGTTTCGCGGACGTCGCGGCCGAGCTGCGGCGTTGGGTGGTTGCCCAGAGGCTCGCCGAGGCGCTCGAGGCCTTCTACCAGCGGGCGCGGTCCCGCGTCGTCATCACCTGGGCGAACCGAGGGGGATAGCGGCGGGTCCGGCTCCGAGGTAGCGTCCGCGCCGTGAAGCACACCCTCTTCTTCGCCGGTTGTTTGCTCGCCATCGCTCCCCTCGCCGTCGCTTGCGGCGACGAAGAGACCGCGCCCGACGGCGGTTCGGGTGCTTCGGACGGGAGCGGCGCCGGCGCGCAGACGGGGGCGACTTCGGCGTCGTCGGCCGACTCGAGCTCGAGCAGCGGGGCCGGCGGGATGGGCCCGGGCCCGACGCGCGCCAACGTCTCGGGTGACGTGACGTGGGACGTCACGTTCGACGCTACCGCGCAAGCGGCGGGCGCGACGAACTGCAGCTACACCCGCCACTACGAGGGCGTGCAAGACGAGTCCGCGAAGTGGTTCTGCCCCTCGTGTGAGGTGATCCTCAAGGCATCGGTCGAGATGACGGCGGGGCAGGCCGACTGCTACGCGCAGATCTCGCCCGACGCGCCGCTCGAAGAAGAGTGGATCGGCTACGGCAACGGTACGTACTACCGCGGCATCGGGCTGCGCATGACCGAGCAGGGCACCATCGCCATGAACGGCGCGACCGGCACGATCACGCACGCGGTCACCGCCCTCGAGGCGCCGGTCGGCGGCACCTTCGACTTCACCATCAACGGCAGCCTCACCTTTGGTGAAGAGGCCGGCGACCCGATGAACGGCTTCAACGTCCCCGACACGTACGCCTGCGGCTGGCCCAAGGCGAACGCGCCTGCGTACACCGGCGACTACACGATCCAGAACGGGCAGACCGTCCCCGATGGTCTCTTCATCGATCGCTGCGGCGA
Source organism: uncultured Polyangiaceae bacterium (assembly GCA_938004815.1). Taxonomy (GTDB): domain Bacteria; phylum Myxococcota_A; class Polyangia; order Polyangiales; family Polyangiaceae; genus Xiheicaenibacterium. The sequence goes on from CALKVR010000601.1 coordinate 11,897, forward strand.
GACGGTGCGCCTCCACGATCTGCAAGGGCACTACCTCATCATCGAGATGGGCGCGCGCGACTGCCCGCCCTGCCAGGCCCTCGCCGGCGACGAAGAGGCGTTCATCGCCGACATGGCGGCGCAGGGCGTGAGCGTCTACGTCGTCACGCTGATGGCGCCGTCGCTCGCCGACCCGCTCGGTGAGACCACGGTGGCGATGCTCGAGACCTGGACCAACAATTTCTCCCTCACCTCGCCGGTGCTCGCCGACCGCGGGTGGGGTCTCTCGATGTTCCTCGACGTGTTCGGTGAGAACACCGGCTACCCGTCGATGGTGCTCGTCGACCCCGATCTCAACGTCATGTCCACGCAGAACGGCTTCGGCAGCTTCGCCGATATCGAGGCCGAGATCCTCGCCGACGCCCAGTAAGGGACGGCTCGGTAAGGGACGCTCAGTAAGCGCTGCCCTCGGCCAGGGGCGTCGCGCACGGGATGCCCTTGACCGTCACCCCGAAGTGCCCGCCGGCGCCCCAGCGCGAGAGCTCCTCGCTGACGGCGGTGACGGCCAGGTCGGCCTGCGCCCAGTCGGCGACGCTGACCGAGAAGTTCCACGCATCGTAGTCGCCCTGCTTCACCTCGCCGCAGGCACCCAGGCCGAGCCCCGTCGTCTGCACGCCGCGATCAGCCAGGCGCGACGTGACGTCGCGCCCAAAGGCGTCGGCGAAGAGCTCGGGGCAATCGGTGGCCGGTGTGCGGGCGATGCGCGCCTCGGCCAGCCGCTTGA